>NZ_LZHR01000029.1:0-44558 GCF_001690675.1 Gilliamella sp. Occ4-3 | reverse complement strand
CAGCTTCTTTTAAAATAGCGACGATTTGATGTTCAGTCATTTTTTTCATAATTAAATCCCCTTTTACTTTTATCATAGATAATTTTCTACTTTTTTGCTGTACTATTTTAGGGGATAGTTACACAGCTACTTAATAGACATCCTTCGACAATAAGTCGAGAGATAAAAAGAAACTCAAAACCTAATCAAGCCTATCAAGCACATGATGCGGTAACCCTAGCTAGGAAAAGGCGAAAAAACAGCGGTAATGGTAAGCCAATAGAGTCTTCGGTATGGCGCCAAGTTGAAAAATACCTCATGCTTTATTACAGCCCAGAGCAGATTGCTGCACGTTTAAAGAAAGTCAGCGTCCAATCAATCTATAACTATCTTTATCAAAATAAAGCGCGCTATGAACAATTCAAACCTTATCTAAGACGAAAAGGCAAAGCCTATAGGCATTGTAAGGCACCGAGTATTAAAGAAGGAGACCGCCGATATAAACGGTCAATTAAACAACGTCCAAGTTATGTAGAAAGCCGGAAAACGCGAGGACATTGGGAGGGAGATACGATTATTAGCCGTAAAGACAAGCAAGCATTGGTGACATTAGTTGAACGCAAAACAGGGCTAGTATTAATTGGGCGCCTCAATCAACGTACCGCCTCCGAAACGAGAGATATGATAATAAAATTGCTAACGCCGTTTAAAAAAATGGTTAAAAGCATCACCTTTGATAATGGAACCGAATTTAATTATCATCATGCTATTGAGCATTATTTAAATACTACCGTATACTTTGCGGAGCCTTATAAAAGCTGGCAAAGGGGCACAAATGAAAACACCAATGGCTTAATACGTCAGTTTATACCAAAGTCAGCGGCCATTTCATTAGTTGACGACAAACAGATAAAGAAAATACAATATCTATTGAACACACGCCCAAGAAAACGGCATAAGTTTAAAAGCCCTGCCTCCTTTTATTCGAAGGAGTTAAGACAAATTGCACTTCATGGTGTAATCTAGGTTTTTTATTCAAAAAACATTCTCCAAAACACGCCACCAAAAGCTTAACTTTACTCACTTAACAGATCTTCACAAAATTTTAACAAAAAAACCAGCGCATTCTTAATCATTCAGTTATAATCTAAACTCCTTCGAAGCAAGGGAAAGCTCATTAGTTGAGTAGTTAATCACAAAAAAAACAAAAAAAACAAGTAATTACTTAAAGGAATAATCGAAATGCGTTATTATCTACGACATCTTGTATGCCAAACTTTCGCTATAAATTTTTTTCAATTTCATCATAGTCAGAAACAGACACAATTCTTATTTTTATCACCTAAGTCATTTTGCGTAGCGAAGCTGTGTTTATCGGCAGGACTGTCGTTGAGGTCTAGGTTTAAGCCTTTATCGTTATTATCAAGGTATTCATTGGTCTTTGCACCGTTGTTGTTATTGCCGTGTTCGTTTGATACACAAGCGTTATCGGCGCAAACCACAAAGGCAATTGCGGGCAGTGCGCCTTATTTAACGTTTGATGGAGGGCAGACAAAGGCAACCAATACAGACACCTTTCTGGCAATCGAGTTGCCAGATGGAAGACGTATTACGCAGTCAACTAACACATCAAGTTTTACAAATCCGATAAGGTTACCTAGTGGAAATTTCACCTTTAATGATATTCATATGGTAATACCGTCGGGTGCAACATCAACTAGTTTAAGTAGTCTAATCAGCCAAGGGAAATGGGGAGATGATGATGGCGACGGACAGGGAGTAGGGGGAGTAACGGCATCAGGGAGTATATCGTTAGCAATAAAGGATAGAAATGGCACTGCGGTTAATCGTAGTGACACATTAAGTCTATGTAACGCGCCTTATAAGGTCACTTTAGATAGTACAGGGGGCACTTTAGAGACGCGTTATGGTATGCCAAAGACAAGTCGGTTTTACGCAGGGGCGGCGAATTATTATATCACTTTGTCGTCACAGCCGGTTATTTGTTCGGTCAGGCCGAATCTAGACCGTGGCACAGGCAACTGGGCAGGCCCATCTAACATATGGCGTCCAACAAAGGGCTTTTTAGTTCAGTCAACAAACCCATCATCTTACGGTTTAAACTTTCCTACTACAGGTGCAAATGGCTTGTATTTTGATTTGGATATAGCGGGTATTGACGCAAGTCAGTTGCGTTGGACAGTTAATACAAGTGGTAATCTAAATGCAACGGTGGCTTGGAGGTTGCCAAACCAAGGTACAAACGAAGATGGATGGATTACGGATAAATCACAATATGTAACACGGGTAACATTAACAGGTCCTAAGGCTGATAGTAGTCAAATAAACTCAAGTAGTCCAAGTCCACTTACACGTCCATTTTTGCCACAGACCTTCGAGTTGGTCGGTAGGGATAAAAGTGGTAATGTGGTGAAGTATGGTTTTGTATTGCAGAAGTGGTTTGTCAATCGGGGGAATTATACGGATACTCCTTCAGGTCAAACTACATGGTGTAGTAGTTTGGGCTATCATCTGTCTAGGATAAGGGATTTAACCAATGCAAAATGTGGTGTACAGGCGAATGATAGGTTTCCATGTGTTGATGGGATAGATGGCGCCACGCCGTCGTCAGGTACTATGTATTACCAGCGTCATATAGGTGCAGGTTTTTTCACGGAGTGGGGCAACATGGGCAGGTACGCCGATGCGGGCTTCCTCCTTTTCACTGGCTACTGGACGAGTGATGCGATATACGACACTTATTTTGATGTCAACTCGAATAATGGTTACGTCTACAGATACCGCGGCGGCGAACATCCTGCTGTTTGTACTACTCCTTAGTTAGGGGGGGAGCGCTTATGGAGCAAATAGAGAGTAATATAACAAAGAAACAAGCCCTTGCGTAGTTTAGGCTTCCCATTAGCTTGCGCTTGTTGCGACTGAAAGAAATATAATTTCCTATATTAATAACAATGTGCACAAAAATAAGTACAGGGCTCTTTTAAAAATCCCTCAAGCGACGGATTGATTTCGATTAATGGATTAAGCTATCAAGTGGGATATTAAACAAATGATTAAATCTTTTAATCACTGACCGGGTTAATTTACGTTTGTCGTTTAATCTTTCATAAACTTGATTCGGTCATCCAATTGCTAGGGAAAGGCCTTTTACCGTTAGGTCTTGTTGTTCCATTCTAAATTTAATTGCTATCACGGCTGTGGGTGGCTCAATGTGGTAATTTTCATTTTCGTATTCTAACATCGTATCACAAACAAGCGATATGGCGCTTATATCAAAAAGAGCAGATAACCGTTATTGATTTGGCTAAATGTTTATGGTTAGTCGTCCGACCATTTATAAAGTGCTAAAGAAAGTCAGGTTGAAGCTATTTATTCCTTTAGCCAGTAAAAATGAACTGTAGGAAAACGCAGAGTTGTTTACACTTCATGGTTAAAATAATCTTCTAAAAACTCATAAGGCGTTTTCCCTGAAATCGCTTTATGTGGTTTAACGGTATTATAAAAATTAATAAAGCGTTTCAGTTTTTGTTTTCTATCTTTTGAATCGCTAAATATATGCTGATTATGCCACATCGCAATTCAAAGTTCGTATCACTCTTTCGGCTTTCCCATTCGTTTGTGGGCAGGCGGGTTTGGTAAATTTTTGATTGATATGATGGTTATGACACATTTTAACAAATTAGTATTCGTTGGTGCCTTGATATTCACGTCTATTATCGGGATAAATACATTCAATTATATAAGGATATTGGGCTAACACATCATTTTGTAAAAATAGTGCTTGGCTAAATTGGGATTTATCGGGGTAAATGTCTGCATAAAACTCACGTGAAAAATCATCAATACCGACAAATAAATATTCTCTAGTTTGCTGTTTCGTTTGATTTTTAAGTAAAGGTAAACGTTTGGTATCAACGTGTAGCATTTCTCCCGGATAGGTTTTGTTATAGCGTTTAGCTTGCCGTCTTAATTTATCTGCAATCGATTTTTCGACTTTAACCAGACGTTTAATTCCATAACGAATGGTTTTATAACGTTCATTCTTACTGGTTAAAGGCACAAAAAGCTTCAATCGGGCTTTTTTTAGTACATTATAAATGGTAGGCCGACTGACCATAAAGCGTTTTGCCAAATCAGTGACCGTTATTTTTTCTTTATGATATAAGCGCCATATCTCTTGTCTGTGATAAGGCGTTAGTTTTGTTTTTTTATGTATATTCATTACAGTAGTTTCTCAAATTACTGTAAATAACGCTGTAAATCCTACAGTTAAGCTATATTTCAAATATTTATTTTGTAACTTTTATGCTAAAAGTAAAAGATGATTTTCAATTTTTATCTGTACTATTTCAAGCAATTACGACATAATGTTACTATAATAACATTATCACCTTATATCTGTTATTAAAATAACATTTTACACCTAACAAATTCATTAAATTAGACATCAAAACTAAAAAAATTAAGGACATCACTATGAATTATGCAAAGTATATCGATCATACTTTACTTGCGATGAACGCAACAAAAGACCAAATAACTAAACTCTGTGAAGAAGCTAAACAATATCATTTTTATTCAGTTTGTGTTAATTCAGGCTATGTTCCTTTAGTGGCTAGTTTACTAAAAGGTAGCGATGTAAAAGTGTGTTCAGTAGTTGGCTTTCCTTTAGGTGCAATGCTAACTAGCGCTAAAGCCTTTGAAACCGAAATGACGGTTAAAGCAGGTGCGCAAGAAATCGATATGGTTATCAATGTGGGTTGGTTAAAAAGCAATGATTGGGATGCGGTTAAACAAGATATTGAGGCGGTATTTAACGCTTGTGGCGCTGTGCCATTAAAAGTGATTTTAGAAACTTGTTTATTAACTAAAGACGAAATTGCTAAAGTCTGTGAAATTTGTAAGCAAATCGGTGTTGCTTTTGTTAAAACCTCGACTGGGTTTAGTGTATCTGGCGCAACGGTTGAGGATGTTAAGTTGATGCGTGATACCGTTGGCAATGAGATGGGCGTTAAGGCATCGGGTGGTATTCGTGATCGTCAAACGGCTGAAAAAATGGTTCAAGCGGGGGCTTCGCGTTTAGGGGCTAGTGCTGGTATTGCGATTGTTTCTGGTAATGTAACTTCGACCAGTGATTATTAATCAATGATATCAATTAATAAGCTACTTATGTAGCTTGTTATTATTGATTTATGGGATCAGCATGGAAACACAATCACAAAAAAGAGTGAATGATCTTATTCAACTTTTAAAAAAAACAGATAAGATTCATTTAAAAGAAGCCGCTAAGTTGTTGGCTGTTTCAGAAATGACCATTCGCCGAGATTTGAGCAATGTTGGTTGTTCCCTAAGTGTTTTGGGTGGCTATGTTGTTAGTGATGCTCGTCATCAAATTACCCCGTATTTTTTGTCAGACCAACAAGATAAACAGGTTTATGAAAAACAATATATTGCCAATATAGCTAGTAAATACATTGTAGAAAACGATACCGTTTTTTTTGATTGTGGTACCTCTATTCCTTTTATTATTGATGCCATTGATGATGAAATAACTTTTACCGCTATCTGCTATTCATTAAACGCATTTTTAGCATTACAAAATAAATCTAATTGTAAGACAATTTTATGTGGTGGTCATTATCAGGCTAATAATGCGATTTTTAGCGCTATTGGACAGCATAGTGAATTAAATTCGATTTTCCCAAATAAAGCGTTTATTTCGGCCGCGGGGATTGATATTAAGCAAGGCGTAACGTGTTATCATTTTGATGAGCTTAATATGAAGCGTGCAGCAATACAACGTTCAGGTCAAGCTATGTTAATTGCGGATCATACTAAGTTTGATCAAGTTAGGCCAGCTTTTATTGGTGGGTTAACTTTGTTTAATCAAATTATTACAGATAAAGCGCCGAGTAATGAGTTTATTACTTTTTTTAATAACCATAAGATAACGTTAATTTATTAATATGAAAAATATCACAATTTTAGGTTCGACCGGCTCAATTGGTTGCAGTACGCTAGCGGTTATTCGTCAAAACCCACAGCGCTTTAAGGCTTATGCTTTAGTTGGTGCAAGTAATGTGACGAAAATGACCGAGCAATGCCAAGAGTTTAAGCCTAAATACGTTGCCATGGCAACCGCACAAGCCGCGACAGAGTTAAAAGCAAATCTTGCTAATTTAAAATTGGATATTGAAGTGTTAAGTGGTGAACAAGCCATTTGCGACTTAGCGCAGTTGCCCGAGGTCGATCAAGTGATGGCCGCAATCGTTGGAGCCGCAGGATTAAAACCAACCCTTGCTGCGATTAAAAAAGGTAAGCGTATTTTGTTGGCCAATAAAGAATCGCTAGTAACCTGTGGGCATTTATTTATGCAAGCGGTTAAAGAGTATGGCGCTGAGTTGTTGCCGGTAGATAGCGAACATAACGCTATTTTTCAAAGCTTACCAACGGCGGTACAGCATGATTTAGGTTTTGCTAACCTTGCTGAGCATGGTATTACTAAAATCGTGTTAACAGGATCTGGCGGACCATTTCGCGATTGGGATTTAGCTAAACTGGCACATGTCCCCCCCGAGCAAGCGGTGGCTCACCCTAATTGGTCGATGGGCAAAAAAATATCTGTCGATTCGGCAACGATGATGAATAAAGGCCTTGAATATATTGAAGCTCGTTGGTTATTTAATGCCAGTGCCGATGAAATGGAAATTATTATTCATCCGCAATCAATCATCCATTCCATGGTGCGTTATCAAGATGGTAGTGTGGTGGCTGAACTTGGTGTGCCTGATATGTGCACGCCAATTGCTTATGCCATGTCTTACCCCGATCGTGTGCTTTCAAGCGTACCACCTTTAGATTTTACGCAAATTTCGTCGTTAACATTTAAACAACCTGACTTTGACCGTTATCCATGTTTAAAATTGGCAATCGATGCCTTTAATCAAGGCCAAGCGGCTACCACGGCGCTCAATGCTGCCAATGAAGTTGCGGTTGAAGCATTTTTGCAACATAAAATTGGTTTTATGGATATTGCTAAAAATGTATCAAAAGTATTAGATCAATTGGCTTTCCCTGAGCCATCGATAATTGATGATGTTTTTATGATAGATCAATGGGCAAGATCACAATGCAGTCGGTGTTAAATGCTATTTGATTTTATAAACAGTAATTTAACTAAATAGTTGAGTTATTAAATAGTTAAATTACTGAGTAGTTAAGTTATTGAGTGGTAAAGGGCAGTCAATCATAATTATATTTTGAAACTATTGTGTTCAATCTTGCTGCCCTATTAGTAAGTTTTTACTATTTTTAGTATGCTATTTGTTTTGCTGTTAATGTTGGATTATCGCTAATAAATGATTGTAAAAATGTACTATCAGGTAGTGCAGTTAATGCGCCTTTTTTGGTTGTAGCTAAGGCTCCACAAGCACTGGCAATGGTCATCATGCTTTCTAACATCAGTTTATCATCAGGCATGCCTGATGATGCAATACTGCTGAGTAATCCTGCGACAAAAGCATCACCTGCACCGGTTGTATCAACACTATTTACATGGTACGAATCAAACGAAAATGTTTTGCCTTGCCATAATACAATGCTGCCATCTTTACCTTTGGTAATTAATTTTAATGATGCTTCATAGTGTTGTTGTAGTTTATTTAATGCTTCACTCCAATCATTGCTTTGAGTTAACCAAAATAGTTCTTCGTCTGATAGTTTGAGGATATCAGCATCATGACAAAATTGGGTAATGGTGGTGCGCATTTCGTCTTTATTGACCCACATCTGTTCGCGCAAGTTAACATCAAAGCTGATTAGGCCATTTTTAGCGGTAAGCTGTTCAATCGCAATTTTAAGTGTTTGACGGCAGGTGTGGCCAACTAGCGCCAAAGAGCAAAAGTGTAAAATATCTTGGTTAAAATTAGGAATTGCTTGCTGAGATAAAAATTGATCAGCTGAAGGTGAAACCAAAAAAGTAAAACTACGTTCACCGTTTTTTCCTAAATCAACAACCACAGTACTTGTTCGATGATGTTCATCTTTTTCAAGGCTTTGACAATCAACGTTATATTGGCGGAATGTGGTTTCCATAAAATCACCAAAAGGGTCATTACCAACACGACCAATAAACGCTGAAGGCAACCCTAATTTTGCAACACCAATTGCAACATTTGCAGGTGCGCCACCAGCACATGCTTTATAATTCATATCACCAAATGGCAATAAATCAATAACGGCATCCCCAAGGGACCAAACTTTAGTATTATTCATTTTTTAACTCGATTATAGTTAGTTACTGCGGTAATCTAGTATAGAGACAGATTACTTGAGTTTTTTGAAATATGTCATCTTTTTAGTAAAGTCATTAATAGTTAATCTGTTGTTGAATTTATAATAGTCATTTTTTAAAAGTCCGCCATAGACTAAATCATTTGACAAAAAATTCATTGTTAACGTTAAAAATATGTGACTATCATCACATATTTTATCGCTAATTTCATTAACAGTTAACGTTAACAATTAAATTAAGATACTATTAAATAAAGGTATCTAATATTGGATAAAAAAGGGGTTTTTATGTCTACTGCTATTGATAAAGCCAATCTAGCTGTTAAAAATTTAGAAAAAGTAATGAATAAACAATATTATCCACATTTTCATTTAGCTCCACCAGCTGGTTGGATGAATGATCCTAACGGTTTGATTTATTTTAAAGGTCAATATCATGCCTTTTATCAGCATCATCCTTATGATGAAAATTGGGGACCAATGCATTGGGGACATGCTGTTAGTGATGATTTAATCACATGGAGAAGGTTGCCAATAGCTATTGCTCCCGATCAAGAATTTGATAAGTCAGGCTGTTTTTCTGGATCGGCCGTAGATAATAATGGTGAGTTATGCTTAATTTATACTGGTCATATATGGTTGAGTGGCCAAGGTTATGATGAACAGATTCGACAAAGCCAATGTCTTGCAACTAGTAAAGATGGCATTCATTTTGAAAAGCAAGGCACAGTACTTATACCCCAAGACGGAGTAATGCACTTTCGCGATCCTAAAGTGTGGCAACAAGATGGTAAATGGTGGATGGTTGTTGGTCAAAGAACGCCAAATAATGTTGGTCAAGTTTTACTATTTAGATCTGATGATTTAAATGAATGGCAATTGGATCATGTTGTAGTGAGTGATATCGATCCTGATGTTTATATGCTTGAATGCCCTGATTTTTTTCCACTTGGTGATAAATGGGTTTTGATGTTTTCACCACAAGGGTTGAAAGCAAAAGGTTATCAGTATCGTAATCAATTCCAATCAGGCTATATAGTAGGTAATTGGCAACCTGGGCAGCAATTTTCAATAGTTAAACCCTTTCAAGAAATGGATTTTGGACACGATTTTTATGCACCGCAATCATTTCTTGCCGCTGATGGACGTCGTATTATTTTTGCTTGGATGGATATGTGGCAGTCAGCCATGCCAAGCAAAAAAGATAAATGGGCAGGCGCATTTACACTTCCTCGTGAACTGATTTTAGATCAAGATAATAAAGTCAGAAATCGCCCAATAAAGGAACTTGAAGCATTGCGCGAAAAGCCAAAATCATTTGATGAAATAATACTCAATAGTGAGCTTAAAAATACCAATATTGAGTCAATTTATTGTGAACTTTGTGTTGAATTTGATCTAAAAGAAAGTGATGCTGAGCGTTTTGGTTTGCAACTTGCTGCCACTGAAAATGGTAAACAAGCAACATTACTATATGTTGATTTACAATCTAATCGTATTGTTCTTGATCGTAGTTTATCTGGTCTTGAATTAACTGGTTATCGTAGCGTACCATTACCAGAGAGCCAAAAATTAACTTTACATGTGTATGTTGATGCTTCATCTGTAGAAGTATTTGTTAATGGTGATTTATATAGCCTTTCAAGCCGTATCTATCCAAAATTACCAGCAGAGCGAGTAGTTAATTTATTTGCTGAAAATGGTAGCGCCAGAATAACCAAAGTAGATAGCTGGCAGTTAAAATCTATTTATGCGTAATTGATGATTGAATTGATCGCCATTTGGCGGTCAATTTAAGTAAGCTATAATGAATTCCTTTCTAAATAAGGTGATGCTACCTGTATTATCTGTTTTTGGTTTTTGTTATTAATTATATGTAAAGCTGCTTGTTCTCCAATCTCATAATGAGGCAATTGCACTGTTGTCAGGGGGGGATAAAATAGTTCTCCAGTACCTACCATGTTATCGTAACCTAATACAGCCACATCAGAAGGAATATGAAGTCCTTGACCAAGTAAATATTGATAAGCAACAAAAGCTATTCGATCATTACCACAAATTAATACATCAAAATCGGGGTTTTTATTACAATGCTGTTTGAGTATATCAACCGTCATCATATATTCTTGAGCAAGATCATCTGATAAAGTTGAGGTATGGTAACTAGTAATCTTATTTAAATTGTAACCCGCATCTAACCACGCTTGCTCAACAGCTTTACGTCTAGTTTTCCCTGCTAATGTGGTTTCTGATAAATAAATGCATAATGGTTTTTTATAGCCTTTCTTTATTACCTGTTGCATGGCTTGATATTGACCCAAATAGTCATTTGGAATGTAGCAAGCTAGTTGTTTTGAATCACTTATACAGTTGGCTAATACAACATTTTTATCTAATAACTTTTCAGGAAGTTCAACTTTTCTTAATCCCATCGTGGTATAGATAATACCGTTAGGGCGATATGATAGCAGGGTGTTTATTGCATGATCGGGATCTTTATCATCAAATAAATTAACGATAAAGGTATTCCAACCATGATCTTGTGCAGTCTTTTCTATGGCTTGTAGTAATTCTACCGAAAATGGCGTCATTGCTGTTTCTAATGCCAAAACACCAATTGCTCTTGGTCCTGAATTATCACCACGAATCTTCCTTGCCGATAAGTCAGGTACGTAATTAAGGTGCTCAATAGCTTGTTTAACGCGTTTGTAAGTTTCTTTATTTAATTTTTCAGGGTTATTTATTGCGCGTGAAACCGTCATCAATGAAACAGATGCTAGCTTTGCAACATCCTTAAGTGAAGCCATAATTAAATCCTTTTGTTTAACAAGATAAAAATGATTATCAGCCATTACTATGCATGATGATACCACAAATAGAAATGATAAAAAGTGTGAGGTAAGTAACATTTATGACAATTGGTTCTATCTATTTAGTATCAAATATGACAATAATGTTAACGTTAAACTTCATCGATTTTCAACAATATAAGAGTAATAAACATGAATATGATAAAAAATAGAAACTATTGGTTCTCGTCTGGTTACCTTATTACTTTTTATGCTGCGTGGTCGCTGTGGTGGTCTTTTTACGCAATTTGGCTAAAAAGTAAAATTGACTTATCCGGTGAGCAGTTAGGTATTGTTTATGCGGCTAATTCTGCCGCAGCCATGTTTTTCATGATTTTCTATGGCATTATCCAAGATAAATTACAAATAGGTAAAGCCGTAGTGACCTTCCAAAGTATTATCATGGTTATTATTGGCCCTTTTTTAATTTATGTGTATGAACCTTTATTAAAAAATGATTTTATTTGGGGTGTTTGTATCGGTGCACCAGTTTTAAGTGCCAGCTTTATTTCGGGCAGTGCTTTGATTGACTCTTTTATTGAACGTATTAGTCGATTATTTGGCTTTGAATTTGGTCCTGCTCGTTTTTGGGGATCATTTGGTTATGCTGCTGCAACGTTTGTTGCGGGTATTTTATTTGGCATTGATCCTCATATTAACTTTTGGATGGCGTCGGGTGTTGCGGTTATCTTTTTCACCATTAATATGATATTTAAGCCAAAACAATATCAAGCATCACCAACTGAAAATAACGATACTACTTTAGTAGAAAAAACAACGACTATACCAACAATGGGCGAAATCTTATCGCTGTTTGGTTTGCAAAAATTTTGGTTGTTTGTGTTGTTTGTTATTGGTACTTATAGTTTTTATACTATCTATGATCAACAGTTATTTCCTAATTTTTATACTGGTTTTTTTGAAAAACCAGAAGATGGCTATCAAGTTTACGGTTATTTAAATTCCTTCCAAGTCTTTTTAGAAGCAACTTGTATGATTATTGCTCCTTATTTTATTAACAAAATGGGAGCTAAAAAATCGCTATTAGTTGCTGCACTAGTTATGATTTGCCGAATTGCATTATCTGCAACGTTAGATAATATTTATCTGATATCATTCGTTAAGTTATTTCATGCAATTGAAATTCCATTATTTATTTTGGCGATGTTTAAATATATTGTAGGTAATTTTGATGCTCGGTTATCTGCTACACTTTATTTAGTTGGTTTTAATATTTCATCGAATCTTGGCGTTATTGTGTTGTCATGGTTTGTGGGTAAATTATTTGATAATACAGGATATGCGACAACATTTTATGTGCTTGCAGGTGTTGTTTTGATTACTTCAATAATAGCTATATTTACTTTAAGTGACGAGAAAAAAGCAAAACAACAATAATTTTAAATTAGCCCTTATAATTATAAATATGGAAACATATTGTTTCCATATTGATGTTAAATCAATACAATCCTTGCTTCTAAGGAAAGTTTGCGAAACAATATTAGCAATTTTAGATAATATGTATAGGGACTTGTAGTGAACGATGTAAAAGTAGTTGTTAAACCCGAGATGTTATGGAAAACCATTCGACAAGAAGCCTCTGAGTTAGTTGAAAGCGAGCCGATGTTAGCTAGTTATTTCCATGCAACTTTACTCAATCATGAAGATCTGGGGAGTGCTTTAAGCTATATTTTAGCTAATAAGCTTGTTTCTCAGGTTATGCCCGCTATTGAAATTCGTGAAATTGCCCGTCAGGCTTATCAAGCGGACCAAAATATTATTCAGTCAGCTATATGCGATATCATGGCTGTTTATATTCGCGATCCAGCCACTAATTACTATTCAACACCACTTCTTTATTACAAAGGATTTTTATCCTTGCAAGCTTATCGAATTGCACATTGGCTTTGGAAGCAAAACCGTAAATCATTGGCTATTTTTTTACAAAGCCAAATTGCGATTGTATTTGGTGTTGATATTCACCCTGCGGCAAAAATTGGCTGTGGAGTAATGTTTGATCACGCAACAGGTATTGTTATTGGAGAAACAGTGGTAATTGAAAATGATGTTTCTATTTTACAATCGGTTACATTAGGCGGAACGGGTAAAGAAAATGGTGATCGCCATCCAAAAATTCGTGAAGGGGTGATGATTGGAGCTCACTCAACGATTTTAGGTAATATTGAAATAGGTAAAGGTGCTAAAATTGGAGCTGGCTCTGTTGTGTTAGATCCCGTACCTCAGCATACAACCGTTGCAGGTGTACCAGCCAAAGTGGTGGGTTGCCCTGATTGCGAAAAACCAGCATTAAATATGGATCAAGATATTTAATTGTTATTAGATAATAAAAAACTCCGTTGATAAACACAGACGGAGTTTTTAATAATTGATTGGCTACTTACTGTTAAGATTTACATCCATTGTTGGGTATGGAATATTAATATTATTTTCAGTTAATCCATTTTTGATATTTTCAAGCAGCTCACCTTTTACCGCGCCATAATTTTCGTTTAATGTCCAAACTAACACATTAAAATTCATCGAGGACGCATCTAAAACATCTAATCGAATGGTAGGCTCTTTGGATGTTAATATATTATTAGTTTTATCAACAGCTTGCTTTAATACTTGATAGACTTTTTGAATATCTGAATCATAACCAACATTAACCACCAAATCTAAACGTCTTTCTGGTAAGCGAGTATAGTTGATAATATTAGCACTTACTACTTGGCTGTTAGGAATTATAACTAGTTCGTTGGTTGGTGTAACAATAGATGTTGAGAAAATTTGTATAGAATCAATAATACCTTGCTGACTATTGATTATTACCGTTTCACCGACTTTAAATGGGCGAAAAATAATTAAAATCACTCCAGCCGCAAAGTTAGATAGTGAACCTTGTAACGCTAAACCAACAGCTAAGCCAGCCGCACCAATCACTGCAACAATGGATGCTGTTTGTACTCCTAATTGACCTAAAACAGCAACCAATGTCATTACAATAGTCGCATAGTATGCTAATGCACTGACAAATTTAACAACAGTTGGATCAACGTGTCGATTTGATAATATTCTTTTTAATTGGTTACTAATAAATCTAGCGATAGTTCTACCAATAACAAAAATTATAATGGCAAAGCAGAAATGAGCAATATAGCTAAAAACAACCCCATCATATTTTTCGATAAATGAAAGGGTGTAATTTAAGAAACCTTCAAAATTCATATTATTATCCTCAGTAATGGGTAATAGAAATTTTTGTTAAAGTATTTTAATTCGCAATTGGCTAAACAAGTTGTTTGATTAATAAAGACCAACGTGTATCAAAATTAGTTGTTGGTAGATATTTAAAACCTGAACGAGAATAACGTGCCATCATGCCCTCGCAAAAAGCTAATAATTGGCTAGATAAAATACGTTCATCAGTTATGAAGGCAACACCTTCACGAATTTTTCGCTCGCGTAAAACTTGTTTAATTTGAGTTTCAATTCGTTCAAATAGCTGGCTAATACGTTCTTGTAACTGATCTTGCTCAAACATTAATGCGTGCCCAGTCATAATTCTGGTTAATCCTGGGTTCTTTTCAGAAAATCCTAATATCAAAGCAAGAATAAGTTGTAACCGAGTAAATGTATTTGGCTCTTCATGCATGATCACATTTATACGGGATAACAAGATATCTTCAATATAGACAATTAAACTTTCAAACATTTTTGTTTTACTCGGAAAATGTCGATATAAAGCTGCTTCAGAAACACCTACTGTTGCAGCTAATTTGGCCGTAGTTATTCTTTGAGTGCCTTCATTAGATTCAAGCATTTTTGCCAATGCTTGTAAGATATCTTCTTTGCGATTTCTATTTTTGCTACTCACGATCATTTTTTACCCGAATGTCCAAAACCACCTTCGCCTCGTGCTGATTCAACAAATTCATCAACAATGTTAAATTCGGCTTGTACAACCGGAACAATGATTAGTTGGGCAATTCGATCGCCTGCTTCAATCACAAAAGGAGTTTGGCTTCGATTCCAAACAGGAACAAATAGTTGTCCTTGATAATCTGAATCAATCAAACCCACCAAATTACCAAGTACAATACCATTTTTTGAACCAAGCCCTGAACGCGGTAACACTAATGCCGCTAAACTAGGATCAGCAATATGCATTGATAAACCAGTCGGGGTTAGGATAGTTTCTCCTGGTTTTATTTCGGTTGTTTTATCAAACATTGCTCTTAAATCAATGCCTGCAGATCCTTCAGTTGCATAAGTAGGCAGAGGAAATTCGTTACCTAAACGTTTGTCTAATACTTTTATATCAATTTTTCTTTTCATCATGACTCGCTTTATATCGTGTTATAACAGTTTGAAGTAACTGTGTTGCTAATTGGTTTTTACTGCTTAATGGTAACGTTTGCTCACCATTTTGCCAATACAGTGTTAATTCATTTTGATCGGAATTAAAGCCAATGGTTTTATCAGAAACATCATTAGCACAAATTAAATCTAAGTTTTTTGCGGTTAATTTTTTTAGTGCATAAGCTTTAACATCATTAGTTTCAGCGGAAAATCCTACCACAAAAGGGCGATGTGTTTTTAGCGCTGCGACACTTGCTACAATATCGGGATTTTTAACTAATTCAATCACAAGTTCATCGTTATCGCCCGTTTTTTTAATTTTTTGTGTCGCAATTGTTTTAGCATGATAATCGGCAACAGCGGCACAAGAAATAAAAATATTTGATTTTTTAGCGTGATTCATTGCTTCATCGTACATCTGTTTAGCGCTTTTAACGTCAATTCGGTTGACATTATTCGGCGTATGTAAATGAACTGGTCCACTAATTAATGTGACATTGGCACCCATTTGAGCAGCGGCGTTTGCAATTGCAAATCCCATTTTTCCTGAGCTGTAATTACTAATATAACGAACGGGATCGATTTCTTCGATTGTTGGTCCTGCCGTAATGGTAATTGATATATCTGAAAGCACTGAGGTTGATTTAAAATAGTGGGTTATTTCCTCAACAATAGTGAGCGGCTCAAGCATACGTCCTGGTCCAACATCACCGCAAGCTTGAAAACCACTGTCTGGACCTAAAATTAAGGTATTTCTTGACGCTAATACAGATAAATTATGTTGAGTTGCGGCGGCTTTATACATTTGTTGATTCATCGCTGGAGCAATAGCAATTGGCGAAGATGTTGCTAAACAAATTGTTGATAACAAATCATCGGCAATACCATTTGCCATTTTAGCAATAATATTGGCGGTTGCAGGCGCAATTAATACCAAATCTGCCCATTTGGCAAGTTCAATATGACTCATAGAAAGCTCGGCCGATGGATCAAAGAGATCGCTAGAAACCTGATTGCCAGAAACAGCTTGAAGCGTCATTTTAGTGACAAAATGGCTAGCAGAATCAGTCAAAACTACATGCACTTGCGCGCCAGATTTTTTTAAATGGCGAACAAGGTCAGGACATTTATAAGCGGCAATCCCACCAGTAATCCCTAACAAAATACGTTTACCCGATAGACTCATGATCATGCTTCCTTCACACCAAAAATGAAAGCGTTATATTACCACAATTAAGTTAGATAATAAGTAGCTCTTTCGCATTGGCTAATGTTGCGTCTGTAATTTTATCGCCGCCTAATAATCTCGCTAACTCGTTTAATCGCCCATTTTCGTTTAATTTTTGCATATCTGTAGTGGTTTTTTTACCATTAGTTTGTTTACTAACAAAATAGTGTTGATTAGCTTGTCCTGCAACTTGTGGTAAATGAGTAACGGTAATTACTTGAGTTGATTGTCCAAGCTGCCTTAATAGTTGCCCCACTTTTGCGGCGGTTGGACCGCTGATCCCAACATCAATTTCATCAAAGATTAAAGCTGGCGTATCCATTTTTTGCGCAGTTAAAACTTGAATTGCCAAAGCAATACGCGATAATTCCCCACCCGAAGCAACTTTAGCCAGTGGTTGGGGGCTTTGTCCTACATTAGTACTAACTAAAAAAGTGACTTGATCAGCACCGTCTTCATTTAATCGATTTTCATCAAAAGCAATATCGATACTAAATTGTCCATTAGGCATAGATAATTCATGCATAATAGTGGTGACTTTTTTAGCTAATGTTTTGCTTATCGTTAACCTTTTTTGATGCAATTTTGTAGCAATTTCAACGGCGATTTGATGGTATTTAGTAATATCATTTTTAAGTTGTTCACTTTGTTCATCTTGCTGATTAATTTGTTTAAATTCAGCTAACAAAGTTTGATGTAAATCTGGCAATTCTTCGGGCAAGACATGATGTTTACGCGCCAAAGCAATCTGTTTAGATAACCGCTGTTCTAGTTGCATGACTCGAGCAGGATCGAGTTCTAAACGTTCACTATAATGACGAAGCTCATCACTTGCTTCTTTAATTTGAATAGATGCCTCTTCCAACATGTTATAAACGTTATTTAACGCTGGATCAAGCGAGGTTAGTTCTTGAACACTATTTTTCACACTGCTTAGTAAATTACTGACGTTATAGTCGTCTGCCTCGTCTAACAACATGACAGATTGCTGGCTTAGATTAATTAACTGTTCGCTATTAGATAACCGTTTGTACTCTTCATCAATTTGTTGAAACTCCCCTTCAATGGGCGAAAATTCATTAAGTTCTTTTAATTGATATTGCAAAAGTTGCATATGTGCATCACGCTCTTGCCTTGTTGTTTCGTATTGCTGGTAAGCCCGTGTTGCTTCTTTCCATTTCTTATAGGCTTGATGCATTTGAGCAAGTAGTGTTGGTTCATTCATATAATGATTTAACAACAACTGCTGATAATCACTGCGTAACAGGCGCTGATGCTCATGTTGCCCATGAATTTGAATCAACATTTGCCCCAAATCTTTTAATTGCGAAATAGGAACAGCTCGACCATTAATAAACGCTTTAGAACGCCCATCTTGATTAATTACTCGTCGCAAAATGCACTCATTACCCTCATCAAGTTGGTTTTCGCTTAGCCAATCAAAAGCCGCTGGCGTATCATCAAGCACAAAACTTGCAGAAATATCAACACGATCAGCGCCATGTCGAATAGATGAAGCATCAGAACGATTACCTAAACATAATCCCAATGCATCAATAGCAATCGACTTCCCCGCTCCTGTTTCACCCGTAATCGCCGTCATCCCCGAAGTAAAATCGACAAGAAGTTGATCCACAATAGCAAAATTATTAATAGTTAGTTGAGTTATCATAATAAATTAATACATAAGGCTAGTTATAATATTGGCAGTATAGCAGTAAAAACACTGTAAATAAATACAGGGTGGTTTTTTTTGTTTTTTGGGAGGAGGCGAGGATATATATAGGTATAAAGTGATTTTGCCATATCAATATTGACAATAAGGATTGGTTGTAACACCAAAAGAAAAATTTACACACAGTTTTAGCTAAGAATGTTAATAGGGTACAAAACCTAATTTTTCAAGTTCAATTTTCATTGCATCGATGTTTTCTTTTTCTAATAATTCATGATCAATAACAATTATGAGTTCTTGTTTAGCTCGAGTTAAGGCTACATAAACTTGCTTCCACACCTTATTGAATTTATTTTTTTGTGGCAAATTATTTTGTATTAAATAATTATAGATATTTAGAGAAAGGATAATGACACATGAATCCGAATCTAGTCCTTTTATAGAATCTATACTAGATATATTAAATATGTTTTTAGGATTTTTGCTAAATTGAGAAGAAAATTCTGCATATTCAGCTTCTTTCAGACGAAAGGAATATTTTGCTTGTAAATCTTGAATAGCTTTTTCTATATTTGATTGTTGTATTTCTTCGAGAAAATCAATATGAGCTGCTTTTACTAATAAGTTTTTGTCTAATTTAGAGGGACAAGCTTTAATTTTTTCTTCAATAAAATCAGGAAATGTTACTTTTATATGCTTACTAGTTGAGTATCTACCCTGTTTTTTATCAATACAAACTATATGCTTTTTAATATATTCATGAATGATCTTGATAAATTGTGGATGTGTTGATTCTAAATATTTCAAAATTCCTTTATTTTGATTTATTGAGTTTTGTTTTTGATTGGGATAACAAAAACGATTAGAAATAGCTAATATTTCTGATGGAACTCGCCGAGTTACATTATTTATAGGATGCAATATTACATAGGTTTCAGATTCAACTTTCCTAATAAAATCAATTAAAGCATTGCTATACTTAATTGCTTGTTTAGGATCTCCTATCATATACACATCAGAACATTTTTTAGCTATAATATTAAACGTTTCTAGTCCGTCACTATCAAGGTCTTGTACTTCATCAATAAAAATCTTTGCAATTTTTGCTTGTAATAGATCAAGTATGAACCTGACCTTCGCTTTCTTTTCTTTGTTACTATGTTTTCTATTATTTTCGTCAATGATTTGTTTAGAAATATTGTATATTTTTTCAGAATGAATAATATTTTTTAATTTTAGTCTTTTGATTTTCTGTCCTTTATAACTATTTTTTTCATCCTTAAGTGCGATTGTTGAACAATTATTATATTTATCCCCTAAAATATAAAATGAAAATGGATAAATAATTTTATTAAGTAAAAAACTATGGACTGTTTCGATCACTACATTGTTCGGAATATATCCTAATGATTTTAATATCTCGTAATAGATTTTTTCGGTTGCTGAGTTGGTATAGGTTAACGCAAAAATTACCTTATGGTCATTTATAGTATTAATGTGTTTAATTATTGTTTGCGCTAACTCGTGTGTTTTACCTGCTCCAGCTCCAGCTATTTGAATTTCTAACATAATATTTTCCTTATCACTTCGTCAATATGAGTAGGCAGGCTTAATTCTATTTCGTTTTTAAGTAAAGCATCACAAATTAGGAGCATACCTTCAGCTTTATCTGATTTAAGGTGCTTTGACATTTCTTCCTGATTAAAATTTTTTTTAAATAGTTTATTTAAACTCTTAAGATTATCATTTGTAGCAACAAAATCATCTTCAAGTGTATATTTTGTTGTTGTTCTTACTGTGATATTTTCATTTTTGATATCATATTGTTGATGCTCATTTTTTGCATTATGTTGATCATCAAAATCTCTTATAATCCCAATTTTTTTCTTATTATTTTCTTTATTAAGAATTAACCATACATCTAAAAATGTTTTAAAACCCTTTTGATTAATCGAAATGACTTCTATGTTATTTAGCTTCGAACAATTTCTAGTTAAAAATGCATTTATTAGCATTTCCTCAGTAGTTCCCTCAACTAAAATAACTTTATTAGCAAAAAGCAATTTAAGAATATCGAAATTAGGGCGTTTTCTAAGATAGTTTAATAATTCTTGAGATGTATTAGATAAATTAATAGCTTTTTCACCAGTCAAAACAAGGACGTTTGATAGTTTTAATTTATTAATCACAGTAGGACTATGCGTGGATATGATTGTTTGTAATAAAGAGTTACTATTATTGACACTTTTATGGATAAAATCAGTAACAAGTTTTAGGTTGTTAATACTTAAATGCGCTTCAGGCTCTTCAATACAACATAAATTGAAAGTAGATTTATTTATCTTATAATAAGCAAATAGAATGAAAATATAGATTAAATTTCTCTGTCCTAAACCTCTTTGATAAAGAAACTCTTCCCCATATCTCAATGTTATATTAGATAAAATATTTTTTAAATTAGGAAGGTTTGGAATACACTCCAATTGTTTTAGATGGTCTGTAATATTTTCGAATTCTTCATTTATTTGAATAATTTTTTCAAATGTTTTAGTTCTCTCAATCTCAGAGAAAAAACTTATATAAGCTTGATTAATTATATTTTTTTCTGTTTCATTTAAATTGTTAATTAGTAATCTCGTGAGTATGCTATTGGATTTCATTGTGCTACTATCTGAGAAATTATCACGTTCGGCATTAATATGATTAATTTTAATATTTTTTAGTTCATTAAAACTGATTAGCTTTTCATTATTTACTGACACTATTTGATAATCATAAAATTCTATAGGTAGAGTAAAACAGTTTATATCTTCTATTTTTGAATCTTTTAATAAAGAACGTACAGTATTTAAGAATTCTTTATTATCTTTGGGTTTAAAATCATATCGAATTTTAAAACAATCCTCATCCTCATCTTTTATTAACCAATTAAATAAAATAGCTTTCTCATAGCTATTTTCTGGTTCTACAAACTGGAGCGTTATTGTAACTTTTGGTATCTTATTGAGTTGTTCCTCTTCAGGTTCTCTATTTATTATTGAACGGTAAAACTCTTTTATACTTTCTCTATTAATATCAGATACATTCAGTTTTTTCTGATTGTAGGCAATGCTGTTGCTTGCTAAGGGTAAGGATAAAGCAGAAAAAAAATTTGATTTACCTGTACAGTTTTCACCAACAACAACAGTTAATTTTTGTAAAATAGCTTCAAAATTTCTAAAATTCCTATAATTATTAATTTTTACTTTTTTGATGTACATATTTTATGAATACCCTTACCGTGTTTAGTATCTGTGTAAGTATATTATAATAATGGTATGATA
Source organism: Gilliamella sp. Occ4-3 (assembly GCF_001690675.1). Classification (NCBI taxonomy): domain Bacteria; kingdom Pseudomonadati; phylum Pseudomonadota; class Gammaproteobacteria; order Orbales; family Orbaceae; genus Gilliamella; species Gilliamella sp. Occ4-3. The sequence continues at coordinate 22,829 of NZ_LZHR01000029.1, read as the reverse complement.
AAAATTGTTAATTTACAAAGATATCAACTGGAGTTATTTACCTTCAACAATCATTTTCACTTCGCTTATTTACAATAACAGTTCAATAACCAAACAAATCCTTATGTTACTAGTGGAAAAATAAACCTATCATATTGTAAAAAACATCCATAATCCCACACCATTTAACTAAACTTATATAATTACCATCAACCCCACTTATTCTTCTTTTATCCCAAATTACACAGGAGTATAATTTATACACCTATTATTATAATTATGGAAAACCCAGTATGTTTGGAAATAAAACAAATCGTCAAGTCATTATTTGGACAACAATCATTGGTGGTTTTATTAGTGCTTTAGTTAAGTGGGGATCCGAGGTTAATATGCCTCCTCGTGTCCCGGGTGAAATTTCGCCTCCAGCTGCACATATTGATGCATGGCTTGGTTGGTTAGGGATTGATTCTCATTCACTTGATTATATTTATCAAACAGCAACTGTTTCTGGTGCGGTAACGCTTTATCACTGGTTATTCAGTTTTGCTTTTGCCTTTGTTTATGTGGCTGGTGCATATTATTGCAACAAAATCCGACTATGGTATGGCGCTGTTTATGGCACGATTATTACTATCTCTATGCATGGTTTTTTAATTCCATTACTTGGCTTTCGTCATCCTGCTTATGATGCCGAAGGTACTGTTGGTTGGTTGTGGAATTTAAATGGCTATGAACTTTGGAGCGAAATTTTGGGTCATATCTATTGGGGCGTTTCAATTGAAATTTGTATGATTGCCGTTCTTGCTCATTTTTCAAGACCTATTCGTGGCGAGTGGCGTCAATAATTTAAGCTAAATCACTTAATACTAAATCCTACTATTTAACTATAGTGGGATTTTTTATTTTATTAGTTATAGTTAAAAACTATATTAACCAATAAAAAACTAGAATTATTCAATATCTGTTTTTTTTGTTATCTTCTTTATCACTAAAGAAAGTCGATAAAAAGGAAATAAAAATGAATACTGCTGTTATTGGATATCCTCGAGTTGGTAAGCTTCGTGAACTTAAATTTGCAACAGAAGCCTATTTTAAAGGTAATAAAACACAAGCTGAATTATTAAACGAAGCTAAAGCGCTACGAGCTGAGCATTTAAAACAACAAGCGGCTCAAAAAATTGCTTTTATTTCATCTAATGATTTTTCATTCTATGATGCGGTGTTAGATACAGCGTGTTTACTTAATGTTATTCCAAAACGTTACCAAGATTTAGGTTTACCTGAACTTGACCGTTATTTTGCGATGGCACGTGGTTATCAGGGTGAAAAAGGCGATGTGCGAGCACTCGCTATGAAAAAATGGTTTAACACCAATTACCACTATTTAGTACCTGAAATTGAAGATTCAGTACAAATTAAGTTAACAGGCACTAAACCTTTTGACGAATATCAAGAAGCTAAAGCGTTAGGTGTGCAAACCAAGCCAGTTGTGATTGGTGCATTAACCTTTTTTAAATTAGCGCAGTATTTAGGTAAAAAACAGCTTGTTGATTTTAAAGCTGATATTATTAAAGCTTATCAAGACATCATCCAAAAATTCACAACGCTTGGTGCTGAGTGGATCCAAATTGATGAACCCATTTTAGTCACTGACCTAAATAAAGACGATATCGCTTTATTTACCGAACTTTATCAAGCGATTTTATCGGTTAAAGGTAACACCAAAATTGTTCTACAGACCTATTTTGGTGATGTACGTGATTGTTATAAAGAACTTGTCGCTTTACCTTTTGATGGTATTGGTCTTGATTTTGTTGAAGGTAAACAGTCATTAGCTTTACTTGAAAACAATAGCTTCCCTGCCGATAAAGTCTTATTTGCTGGTGTGGTAAATGGCAAAAATATTTGGAAAAACAATTACCAAAAAACCTTAGCATTACTAGGTAAAATCAAACAAAAAGCCGCAAATATTGTGATTAATACTTCATGCTCATTATTGCATGTACCTTATACATTGCAAAATGAGACCAAATTAACTATTCAACAACGTGCTTATTTTGCTTTTGCACAAGAAAAGCTACAAGAACTTGCTGAACTTGGTCAATTATTTAAGGATGCAAACGCTGAAAATAATGCCGCTTATAAAGCTAACCAAACATTATTTACTCGTGAGCGTGAAGGCGCAAATCAAGCTGTACGCCAAAAAGTGGCCGCATTAAAAGATTCGGACTTTACTCGTTTACCTGAATTTTCAGTGCGTGAAGCAGCGCAGAAAAAGGCCTTTAATTTGCCACTATTACCAACAACCACTATTGGATCATTCCCGCAAACACCTGATGTACGTTTAAATCGTGCTAAATTCAAAAAAGGTGAAATTTGCTTGAACGAATACACTGAGTTTAATCAACAAAAAATTGCGCAGTGTATTAAATTACAAGAAGAAATTGGCATTGATGTGTTGGTTCATGGTGAATTTGAACGTAATGACATGGTGGAATATTTTGGCGAAAGCTTAAATGGCTTTGTGTTTACTGAAAAAGCATGGGTGCAATCTTATGGTACTCGTTGCGTTAAGCCACCAATTGTTTGGGGTGATATTTCACGCTCAAAACCGATTACTGTTGCATATTCAAAATATGCACAAAGCCTGACAGACAAACCAGTTAAAGGTATGTTAACAGGACCTGTGACTATTCTAAATTGGTCGTTCCCACGAGAAGATATTTCTCAAAAAGAATCGGTATTCCAAATAGCATTAGCAATTGGTGATGAAGTATTAGATCTTGAAGCAGCGGGTATTAAGATCATTCAAATTGACGAAGCGGCATTAAAAGAAAAATTACCACTACGTAAAGCCGATTGGAACAGTGAATACCTTGATTGGGCGATCCCTGCGTTTAGATTGGTACATAGCAAAGTGCAAGCAGATACGCAAATTCATACTCATATGTGTTATAGCGAATTTGCTGACATTATTAAAGATATTGATGCAATGGACGCTGATGTTATTTCGTTCGAGGCTTCCCGCTCTAATTTGCAGTTGATTGACGTACTTAATGCAAACAACTTCAAAACTGAAGTAGGACCAGGGGTTTACGACATCCATTCACCACGTGTACCACCAGTAGCCGAAATCAAAGCAACGATTGAAAAGTTACTAGCGAAGATTGATAACCAAAAATTGTGGATCAACCCAGATTGCGGTTTAAAAACTCGTGGCGAAAAAGAAGTGGTTGAAAGCTTACAACATTTAGTACAAGCCACTTTAGAAGTAAGAAAAACACTGAACTAAGTACTATTTTTACAAAGTCATTGAGTTTTTTATTAACAAATCAGGCTTTGTTTAGCCTTACGTTTCCGCCGCCTATTTGGGCGGCGGAAGTGTCAATAAGGGAAATGAATGACATAACCAATGGATGAAACAAATGAAAACAAATCTACTATTTAATAAAAAAACCGTATTCTCCTTTGAGGTTTTTCCTCCTAAAAAAACCTCACCTTTAGAAACAATTTATAGTACATTGCGTGAACTTGGTTATTTTAAACCTGATTTTATCAGTGTCACTTATGGTGCAGGTGGTAGCTTAAATGGTCAAACCACCATTGATATTGCCCACTCAGTCAAACACACTTATGGCATTGAAAGCGTCGCTCACTTGCCGGGGATCAATTTTGATAAAGCTGAAATGCAAAAAATCCTACACGATCTTAAATGTGCAGGAATTGATAATGTGCTTGCTTTGCGTGGTGACATCAGCCCGAATGTGCAACCTAAAGATGATTTTCGATACGCCAGCGAACTGGTGACATTCATTAAAGAAAACGGTGATTTTAACGTGATTGGTGCATGCTATCCCGAAGGACACCTTGAAGCAGCAACACTAAAACAAGATCTGATCCACCTAAAAGAAAAGGTCAATGCAGGTACCGATCAACTTATTTCACAGCTATTTTTTGATAATGATTATTTTTATACATTTTTAGATAAATCTCGCGATATTGGCATTAATGTTCCAATAGAAGCAGGCATCATGCCAGTGACCAATAAAAACCAAATTGAGCGTATGGTATCAATGTGTGGGGTGAATTTACCTAAAAAATTCAAACAAATGATGGAAAAATACGAACACCATCCAGAAGCATTTCGTGATGCCGGTATTGCTTATGCAATCGATCAGATTGTTGATTTAGTTTCGCAAGATGTCGATGGCATTCACTTATACACCATGAACAATAGCTACATAGCAAGGCGCATTAGCGAAGCAGTATCAACATTGCTAGCGGTGCCAAAATCGGAATAGTGATGGTATAAAGATAAAGTATATTTTTTGGGAGTACTGTGGAGTTGTTGCGGACTAGCTAAAATTGGTTGCGGGGGCTGGATTTGAACCAACGACCTTCGGGTTATGAGCCCGACGAGCTACCAAGCTGCTCCACCCCGCGTCAAAGAAGTGGCTATATTATAGCAATAAAATAATAAAGCAATACCTATTTAGCTTAAACGCCAAATTTTTAAACATTCTTGAGTAGATCTAGATTATTTTCTTACATAAACACAAATTCACTTGAAAGTTTTTAACAAAAATTTTAGTCTCCTCCAAAACCAAAGACAGCAAAATCCAACTACACTGAAAATAGCAATAATTTTATAACCATAGGATTTTAATAAAAAAATCAAGGTAAAAACTTAAATAAAATCAATACGCTACCTGAACAATTTTGATAAGTAACACACTGATTTTTTTACATCAGTATTTCAGTACACTCAGATAAATAAACAAAAGCCATTAACATTAATATAATGATTAACAAATATCGAGGAGTGATCAACATAATGCTACTATTTGATTATCTAAAATCTACAGATATTGAATTAATCAATACTAAATTAAAAAAAGTTGCTATGACAAACTTAAAACATATTCTTAATGATCACTACACAGAATTAGAACTTAATACTAAACAAGAGACCCAAACACTTACTTTTCATGAAAGCTTAAGTGTGATTTTAACGGAAGATTATAATGAACCCGTTTTTCAAATGTGCTTAAAAATTTATAAAGATGAAATGTATCTTGGTTATTATCACTATTTAACAACATTAGACCTTACCTTTGTTGATGAATTCTTTGTTATCAGATAACCAATAAAAGCACGTTGTTTTGCATTCTATAGATGATCAACTACCGCTCTTTTTTAGTTTATATTAAATACAGGTATTATCGATTTTTACAATTCCTCATGCTCCGTATAATCTTCTAACACCGCATCAGTCATACGGTCTAAATGTTTGACTTTGCTAAGGTCTTTTAAATTACTGTAAGGAATATAGCTACAACGCTCCGATAATGGCCCACTTTCTAATAACGAAAATACAGGGCGACGGATCTCTTGAAATACTTTTTCCTGACGACTGTCTGGGGCGACAATATGGAGATTAATATTCATATTGGGTTGTAAGGCGAGTAAATCCGCCATGCGTAAAATACCAGAGTAAACCGAAGTGGTATGTTCGACTTCAAACGCGCGTGTGATAGCGCGCCCTTTTAACCAAATCACATCAATTTGTTCAATGGTGCTTAAGGTGGTTTCGTCATAATTAAGTGGTAATTTTTCTAATAATGCTTCGGTGCCTTTTTTCCACTCTTTTAATACCCGGCTGCGATCCGCTTTCGGTAGCCAAATCTTCATCCCCATACAGGCACCAATTTGGGCAAGTAACGCCTGCATTTTGATCGATTCGCGTACTTCTGGGGTTGTTTGGTTTGGGGCTTCATCATCGACCAGTTCATTATCACTCGGGACCGAAACCTCAATCACTTTATCGGTTCGATTGACAGTATGGGTTTTTAATTTCTTTTGATCTTGCTCATTAAGGGGATAATCAGCGGCGATGTCATGTTGCTGTAATAGGCAGCGCATTAATAATTTGCCATCTTTTTCGTTGATTTTATTTAAACTATTACGCAGCAATCCGGTCCAACCTTTACTGTTTTTCTCAATGTTTTGGGTAAAAGAAAGATGTTGCCAAATTTGGTCAGTATACATAGGGATAGCTTGGGGGAATGGTAACCACACTTTAACCCGAACATGAAAACGTATAATAAACGGATCATCCGATGCTAAAAAAAGGGGCGTGCTATCTTCATAAGGACCATCAACCACTTCAAGCAGCCCGCACCAGCGAGATAGTCGGGTGAGATAACAAATAAAAATATCCCCAGCTTTTACTTTTTCTGCCAATAATTTTTGTCGAACCCGAAAACCAGATACTGTTTTATCTGAATTCATAAAAGCTTGATACGTTTCGGGTGAAAAGATGTTGGTATAGTAAGCCATAAATAATTATCCGTTTTTAATTAACCTTACTTTAAAGGTTTGGATCTATTTAAAAGTAATCAGTTAAATTGTTGTTTAATCTCGGTCATCCAACGTGGAAGTTCGTCATGTAAGGCTAAATTTAGCATAAATAAGTTATCAATATCTTTATTCGCTTTGCTTAAGTCAATTGTTTGAATAATTTCAGCAAAATAAGGCACAATGTCCGATTTTGATAGTTCAAACTCAGTTATTGCTTGTAATAATAGCTTGCTATCAATACCCCATTCGTTGGCAAATTCGTTTGCGGCATGTTTGATTTTATCGTTTTTCCAATTGGTAAATGCTTGATCAAAATGGACTTGGCTAGATAGGCGACCGGTTAATAATTCGGTATCGACAAATTCCTTTAATATTTTTGCTTGCTGATCTTCGCCCATTTGGCTTAATTCTTGAATTTGTTCGTAGATAATGCGCCTAGTTTCGTCGTTAATGGTTTGTACACCATCAACATGCGACACTTTAGATCCAATTAAGCTAAGGATATGCGCAGCATCAATCACCTGTGTGCCTGCTAATTTGGTTTTACCAATTAAAGTGGGCACAATGGTTGGCTTTTTAGTGGTAGTTTCTTTAGCGGTTAAGTTTTTAAATGCGCCAACATATTGCAACCAACGGTGCTCGGTCATACCAAAAGTGGCATTATCCCATTGATATTCATAATATTGTTGGACAATATTAAGCTGATCAGCCGCTATTTTAAATGCTTTGCTAAATTCAGTTAGTTTTTTATCATCATGTTGAATTAATTGCCATTGGGTTGGATCGGCTAAGGTTAAAACTAATTGCTCCAAATCGTTAGCTAAAATTCGCACAGCAGTGGCATAGGTTTCAACAATCGCTTTGCTATTACCACCACCACTACCATATAGCTCAAGGGCTTGGTTAACCATTTGTTCGGTCAGGCGTGGGGTTTGGAAATTTACAATTGTGCCAAACTCTTTGCTAGAACCAAACACGCGATTGGTGCGTGAATAAGCCTGAATTAAATTTTGTAGCTTTAAAGTGCGGTCAACATAAAGAGTATTGAGTCGTTTAGAATCATAGCCTGTTAATAGCTGATCAGCAACAATCACTAAATCGATATTCTTACTATTACGACCACTACCGCCACGGGTAGCACGCTCGACCACATCCTCAAAATAGGCTTGTTCACCATGTTTTTTATCACCTGCGATAAACTTAATGCCAGTAAATTCAGCGTAATCATTAAACATGGTGTTGATAATTTCGGGATCGACATTATCCGGATCATTTTCGTTACCAAAGCTAAAGGTCATGGCAATATTGATTTTTTGCTGTTGGATTGAAAGTTGTTTTTTAAATTCCTGATAATAGGCAATCACCCGTTCCTTATAAGCGACGGTTAAAATAGCATTAAATTGTTGCTGTTGCGATTGCGCTTGCCAGTTGCTTAAAATCTCTGTAACCACTTGTGGTATATGAGTTTGATCATGATAAACTAATAGCGCTTTATCAATGGCTTGCTTTTCAACTTCGCTTTCGCTCCAGCTATGTACTAATCGGGCGATTTCGCGATCGGATTGTTCTGGCTTTTCGATTTTTATACGCTCAATAAGCTTATCACGCAAATCGTCATAACTGCTAAATTCGCCAGTATTGATGTAATCAACATGAAATCCAAGCACGTTACCATCAGCAATAGCTTCATCAATGGTATATTGATGTAATTTAGGACCAAATAGCTTTTCGGTAGTGTTAATCACTTCGCTGTTTTCGTTTATTTTGCCTTTAATTTTGTTTTCGTCAAAAAGCGGCGTACCTGTAAATCCAAAAAATAGCCCATTTATTCTAAAATGGCTTTTTATTTCGCCCATCATATTTTTCATAGTGGAACGGTGCGCTTCGTCAACAATAAAGACGATTTTTTTATCGGCTAAGTGACTATCCTTGCCTTCCTCTAAGGCTTTAACCAAATTATGCAGTTTAAAGATAGTGGTTACCACAATACCATTGTGTGGCGAGCTAAGGTGTTTTCTAAGCTGCGCGGTGCTGTGCGTATCATCAACGGTGACTGGTTCAAAAGCAGCATAAGCTTTAAAGTTATCACTGGTACGGCTATCAAGTTCACGCCGATCGACCAAAAAGACCACTTTATCAAAACCTGCACGGGTCGATAAAAATAGAGCTGTTTTAAAGCTGGTAATGGTTTTACCTGAACCCGTCGTATGCCAAACAAAGCCGCCATGTGGTTTTTTATCGGGATTATCCCAACCAAATGCCGCCCCTTCTACCGCTTGCAAAGCAAAGACCTGATAAGGGCGCATTAGCATATGTCGGCGGTTTTCTTCTTCTTTGGCTTCATCAATGACTAGGTAGTCGCCCACCATTTGATGCGCCATTGGGATCATTAAAAATTGTTCTATTACTTGCTGCCAATGATTGATCGGTTGATTTGATTTATTCGCCCAATGAAACACAAAGCTAGGATTAAAGTCATTAATTGTTTTGGGCGTGGCAAAGTAACGGGTTTCGATTTCGCTACTTATTACCATCATTTGCGAAAAAGCCATAAAATTGTTGCTATATTCGCCATCTCGATAATAACGCTTAAACTGTTCGAATGCCTCGTCAAGGTTTTTATCGGTACGTTTTTGTTCGATATTAATTAACGGTAAACCATTAATTAACAGCACCAAATCAAAACGGTTACCGTTAGGTGTTTGCACTTCGCGGGCAATGCGATAACAGGAATCACCGCCACGCACCTCGGGTTTTTTAAAGATAGTTAAGGTGATTTGTTTACGGGTGATAAGCGGGTTATCATCGCGATAGATGCCATCGATTTTGCCTTTTGACTCTTCCATGGCGAGCAGTTTTGCCGCTTGGTAGCTGTTTTGTAGTTGGTTAACTTTTGCCATTACTTGGCTAAATTCGTTATCGGTTAACTCAACGCCCTCAAGCTGATCGGCATTAAGCCGATTAAGTTCACTCCGCCAGTGGGTGACTAAATCATTAACCGTTACTTTACGTCGATTACCATCTAAAAAGTCAGGTGCCTGCCATTTATATATTTCTAATTCTTTAACAAAGTTTTCTTGAAAAATTTTTTCTGCGGCATCTTTTACAACCTGACTCATTCCTTAACTCCTTTTTATACAAACATTTCGTTTAAATAAGCTTGTTTGATATTTTTTAATTTATCTAATTTTTTTTGTTCTAATGCAATTTTATCATCGAGTAATTTAAAGAAATTACCGATTTTGGTTTGTTCTGTGATATTAGTTAACAGAACGGTAAAAGTTTCGACTTCTTTCTTTGATACTGAAGGTATATTTGCAGCCTGTTGATTTTGTGTAAAAAAATGTTGATTTCTTTTCAATGAATAAAAAAGATAGTCAATTGATAATAACGTATTATTTATTATGTTTATAGAATAACAACTATTTCCTGCCCAATATCTATTCCTAACAATATTTATAAAACCAGCATTTGCACCTCTTGCACTTATAACTATTTTGTTAGCCTCATTATTAAACTCATCATAGAACCCCGTATACGAAATACCTCCATTATAAACAGGATAAGGACTATTTGGGTTTTGTTTAGTTTTAATAACAAACTCCCCAATAGTTGTTTTAGTTATTTCTTCTAATTTTTTTTCTTTCCAACTAATATTAAATCCAGTAAACCGCAATCTAGGCTTTAATTCCCCCTCATTCGGAAACATTTCCCTCAGATAGGCAGATTTTAGGGTTTTGGCTTTTTCTAGTTTTTTTTGTTGAGTATTAATAAGGTTATCAAGTTTTTTAAAGAATTCGCCTATTTGGGTTTGTTCTTTTAGATTTGGTAATGTAATTGGCATTTTAGCCAATTGTTTTCCTGAAATTTCAGTAAACGTTGAACCAGCGCCGTTTATCTCTCCATATTTTTTTAATTCTTTACTTCTTGAATAAATGAAATAAGAATTTAACTTATTTTTATCAGGAACTATAGATTGAAATCCTTGATTAGTGCATCCTTCTTTGGCAAGAATAGCTGTATTTCCAATCCCTGCTCTAGAAGTATATAAGATTGAACCAATCGGTAGAATCTTAGCAGAACTTTTTTCTAGCCCTAATTGAGTTATCTTTTTTTCACTATTATTCAGATATATTTGTTCACCAATTTCTGTTGGAGAATACCAATCTATATTACCATTCCAAAAAGCTTTAATATTTGTACTAGGTGTTCCACCACCAATAATATCGGCTATGTCCCCTAATTGTATAATATTCCAATGGCTAGCTCCCTCAAACCCCTTAAACCGCCGCTTAGGAATTAATTTTTTACTTTCACTCATTGCGTTACCACCAGATCTTGCATCATCGCTTGTAACTCGGCTTCGAGTTGTTCGATTTCTTTATCAATCGAAGTTAAGGTATCTTGATAACGTTCGTTTAACATTTGCAGGGTTTTTAATTCGGCTTTAATCGGTTTTTCGATTAATTCGCTCAGTAATGCAATGGTATTACCAAACCATTTTTTGTACATTAGTGTGTTAATTTCTTGATCCGTTAAGCTTAAAATTCGTTCTTGCACTGCTTCTTTTAATGCCAATTCTTCCGTTTTGATTTTTTTACTTAATGTCGATTTTTGGCTGATTAATTTATCGACTTTTTTAAGTATTAAATAGGCTTCACTATCTTTGGGTGTATCTTTTAACTCTTGTTTGAGTTTTTTATTATCAAATGAGTCTAATGGTTCGTCGTCATCGTTCTTTTTCAACGATTCATACAGCGCATCGTACTCAGGGCTGTCTTCCACTTTGGCCGCTTCAATAAGATCCGCAAGTTCGCTTTCTAGCGTTTGGATTTGCTGTTTATTGTTGTCGATATTGGTTAGCTCATCGGCATATAATTCACGAGCAATTAATTCGCTTGGGATTAGACTGCTGATAAAGCCGTCTTGCTCAGACCGTTTTTTCGCACCGCTACCTTTGTTAACCATATTCGGTACTCGGTTACGTGCTGCGGTATAAAAATTAGTTTTAGGCGCTGAAATAATTTCAATATCATGCAGTAATGCATTTTGCCAAATTTCGGCAATAATCTGATAGCCGTCATAGATATCAAGATGATTAAAGCTAGCTAGTAGGCTTTTTATGTCGTTTAACATCGCTTCCATTAGCGGGTGAATCTGCTCAGGATCATTAATTGCAATGATTTGTGACCAATAGCGCTCTATATAAGCTTGCGTTTGCTGCGCTAATTGCGCCGATTGCTGTCGTATCCGTTCATCATTTAAGATTTTAGTGCTTAATTCGCTAATCTCTTCTTTTAAGGTGAAATATTGCGGACGCACAGGTGTTAATGCTGCCTGTAATAAGTCGGGCGTGGTGGCACGGATAACGGCAAGTTGTTCAATATTGTGCTGTGGTATGCCACCTAATAGATGACCTTCAACATCGTGGGCAATATCATCGTCAATAGCATCGATATAACGGGGTATATTCAAGTTATATTCGTTAGCAATAATCTCTTGGCGATTGGCTAAATGGCTATAACCTGCTTGCGCTTGGCGTGATACATAAGTATCAACAATTCTGGCAATGTCCTTTTCTTGCAAGACGTTTTGCTTACCGACTTTTATAAAGGTATTTGAGGCATCAATGATTAATACCGGATCAGTCAGTTGACTGATTCTTTTTTAACACTAAAATAACAACGGGAATGCCAGTGTTGGTAAAAAGATTACTTGGCAAGCCAATTACAGTGTCGATATAGTTTTTTTCTAATAATCGTTTGCGGATTTCGCCTTCAGCCGCGCCACGGAATAAGATCCCATGTGGCAGTACGATCGTCATAGTGCCACTTTGCCCTAAATGGAATAGTCCATGTAATAAAAAGGCAAAGTCACCTTTTGAATCGGGCGGTAATACGCCAGCTATTTCAAAACGGGGATCGCTGACTTTTAATCCTGCGCGATTCCAGTTTTTGACTGAATAAGGCGGATTCATTACCACCGCATCAAATTGGACGCCCTCACAAGGGCGCTCAGGATCTTCTGGCCAATCATGGGCTAAAGTATCGCCATTTCTAATAGTCATTTTATTGGGTTTGACTTCATGCAGTAATAAATTCATCCGCACCAAATTATAAGTAGCGGTATTTTTTTCTTGACCGTAATAGGTTAAGCTTTGTTGCGCTTGTTTCGTTAAATGTTTTTTAACAGTTAGTAACAATGAGCCTGACCCCACCGTTGGATCATAAATTGAACGAATATTTGGCGTTTTGGCGGCAATTTGTGCCATTACTTCACTCACTTGACGTGGTGTATAGAATTCTCCCGCTTTTTTACCCGCTTCCATGGCAAATTGCCCAATCAGGTATTCATAAGCATCGCCTAATACATCGCCTTTTTGTAAAGCGACCATATCAAGATCGGCAAATAATAAGATTAAGGCTTTAATATTTTTACTGCGCTCATGTAAATTACTACCAAGTGCAGTATCGGTTAAATCTAAGGTTGAATTAGAAAACAGATTCTTAAAGTCATCGGCATCTTTGCTATTGGCAATTGAACGTTCAAAGTGATTTAAGCTGTCGATCACTTTTTGCACTTCAAAATTACCTTTATTTATATCTTCAATCCAAGTTTGATAAAGGTGTTCGGGTAAAACATAATAACCTAGTGTATTTTGCAGCATGCTTTCTAATTGAGGACCACGTTCAGCCATGCTTTTATGATAATTAGCGATAAGCTCGGACTGCGTGATCTCATCTCTGGTTATCATCATTTTAAATGATGATAATGTTTTATCGCTTAAAAATTTATAAAACATTAAACCTAACATATAGTCTTTATAACGACTGGCATCCATCGAACCACGCAGTTCATTGGCACCATCCCATAAGCGACTTTTAATCTCTTCAGATGTAATCACAACGTTCAACCTCATTAACTCATTTACTTTGGCATGAAAGTATCATCGGTTTATTTTTGATTTATCCCATAGCCAACACAATTGCGTCGTATTTTAGCGGTAATTAGTTTCAAATCCTAGCTAAATAAGTAAAAACCCATACCATATAGAAATCACTCAAGTTTTTTACAATAATTTGGGAACGATTGTAATGAATATAAAATATAACGCCTTTTCATAAAGAAAAAATGACTATCACTGATTGGGTTAAACGTTTTATAGAGTGATACGAAATTAGAATTGAGATATGGAATAATCTATAGAAAAACGCCGAGTTGTTTGCACTTCATAGGTTAAAATAATCCTCTAAAAACTCATAAGGTATTTTTCCAAAAATCACTTTATTCGGTTTAGCGATATTATAAAAATTAATAAAGCGTTCAAGTTTTTGTTTTCTACCTTTTGAATCGCTAAATATTTGCTGATTATGCCACATCGCAATTCAAAGTTCGTGTTACTCTTTCGGCTTTCCATTTGTTTGTGGGTAGGCTGCTTTGGTGAATTTTTGATTAATAAGGTAGTTATGACTCATTTTTATTTTCTCACTTTTTAAGATGTTCACCACTGCTGTTTATTTTCCCATACTACTTTATTCAAAAATAAACACATAAAAATTATAGAAGCATTGATTTATTTAATTTGTATAGATAGAATCATATTTTTAATATATCCAAAATAAATAATAACTTATAATGAAAAAATTAACTTTATTGAGCTGTTATCTTTTCTTACTACTACCACTAAAAGCGCAAGCTGTCGTTGTAAATGATGTTACAGGTATGACACCAGTACAAGCATCTGCGGTTATGCAACCAGAATCGACTCAACAGGTCTCTGAACTAGTTAAAAATACCTCTGGTCCAATTAGTATAGCTGGTGGCAAATACAGCATGGGTGGACAAACAGCAATAAACAATGGAATTCAAATAGATACACAAAAACTCAACCATGTGATTGATTTCAACCCTGAAAAGAAACTTTTAACCATTGAAACAGGCGCAACTTGGCGTCAAGTACAGGAATTGATTGATCCCTACAATTTATCGGTAAAAATCATGCAAAGCTATGCCAATTTTAGTATTGGTGGTTCACTTAGTGTAAATGTGCATGGGCGTTATATTGGAGAAGGCCCTATGATTTTATCTGTTGAGAAGTTCAAAATTGTCCTTGCTGATGGCGCTATTGTCGAAGCCAGTCCAAAAGAAAATCAAGATATATTTTATGGCGCTATCGGCGGTTATGGTGGATTAGGCGTAATTACAGAAGTCACTTTGCAACTTGTTGATAATGTTAAAGTAAAACGCATTAGCGATGTTATGCCAATTGCCAAGTATTACCCATATTTTATGCAACAGATTTGTTCTGACAAAAGTGCCATATTCCACAACTCGGTAATTTACCCACCAGATTTTGAAAAAGTTCGTGCTGTCACTTTTAAAGAAACACAAGAACCATTGACTATTTTGGACAGATTACGCCCAACTGACCAATATTCGTTTGAACAGGAACAAAAAATAAAAATTGTTGCCTCATCAAATTTAGGCAAGCATTTACGTAAATTGTATGATGATATAGATTATACAAAACAACCAGTAATGTGGCGTAATTATGAAGCCAGTTATGATGTGTCGAATTTACAGCCAATTAAAAGCAAAAATAAAAGTTTTGCTCTAGAGGAGTATTTTATCCCCATAGAGCGGTTTGAGGATTTTTACCCTGAATTAATTGCTATCCTAAAAAAACATCAGGCCAATGTAATTAATATTTCGATTCGTCATGCAAATCCTGATAGCGGTTCATTACTAGCATGGGCTAATACCGAAGTGTTTGCTTTTGTTATTTATTATCAACAAGATACTGATGAACAAAGCAAAAAGAAAGTAGGAATCTGGACACGAGAATTAATCGATGCAGTATTAGCAAAAGGTGGTAGTTATTATTTACCGTATCAATTACATGCAACTGGTGAACAATTTCAGCGCGCATACCCACAAGCAGATCGCTTTTTTAAACTTAAAGCACAATTAGACCCAGAAAATAAATTCAATAACATGCTATTAGATCGATACCACCCTAAAATAATTCAGTAAACAAAATAAGGCATATTTATCTTGTTTATTATTACTATTTAACAATATTGGACGTACTTTTTTTGATCAGTTTTATACTCAAACACCATGTTACCTGAAACTTTTTAACAAGAATGTACGCTTATTTGTAGAATGAATTAAGTTAATTTGTCTTCTAATCAATATAAAGGAGGCTTAGAGCCTCCTTAATTCAAAACAAAAATCTTATATTATTGGTTTTCTGATTTTGCCTTCCAACGTTTAAGTAAAAGTGCATTGGTTACAACGCTAACACTACTTAACGCCATAGCGGCACCAGCTATCATTGGATTTAAAAATCCCAATGCCGCTAGCGGAATACCGATTAAATTATAGAAAAATGCCCAAAATAGATTTTGTTTAATTTTATTATAGGTTCGGCGAGAAATATCGATCGCATCAGCAATTAAAAACAGATTACCACGCATTAGAGTAATACTTGCTGCATGCATAGCCACATCGGTGCCTGTGCCCATAGCAATACCAATATCGGCAGCCGCCAAGGCTGGAGCATCATTAATACCATCTCCTACCATTGCCACCGTCTTATTGCCAGTTATATCTTCACTTTGTTGTAGCTGATAAATATAGTTTGCTTTATCTTGCGGTAATACTTCAGCAATAACCTTATCTAAGCTTAACTGCTGACCCACATAATTAGCTGCTTTCTGGTTATCACCAGTTAACATAACGGTTTTTACATTTAACTGATGTAATGCTTGAATAGCTTTTTCGGCTTCCCCCTTTATTACATCGGCAAAACCCAAGAGTGCTAATATCACCACATTACCTTCTGATTGCTGTTTCGCTAAAAATGAAATGGTATAACCTTTACTCGATAACTGATTAATTTTATCGTCCATACCAACAAAATAGGCATTTAATGATTTCATCCAACGCAAACTACCTAAATAATATTCGGTGTTATCAACGGTTGCCATCACTCCTGAACCAGCTACCGAAGTAATATTTTGAGCATAATGATACTCTTTAGCTTTACTTAAAATAGCTTTAGCAAGTGGATGCTCACTACCTGCTTGTAATGACGCTGCGAGCGATAAAATTTGGTCAGGCGTCTCACTACCCATAACATCCATTTCAACTAATTCTGGTTTACCAATAGTTAATGTGCCTGTTTTATCAAATGCAACCATATTAATATTATGCAGTGTTTCTAATGCCTCGGCATCTTTAATTAAAATACCATGACGAGCAGCCACTCCTGTACCAACCATAATTGCTGTTGGTGTTGCCAAACCTAATGCACAAGGGCAAGCAATCACTAACACAGCCACCGCATGGAGTAATGCTTGTTGCCAATCATGCGATATCACGCCCCAAGCCAATAACGTAACAAGTGCAATCAATAAAATCACTGGCACAAAAATAGCGCTGATGCGATCAACGACTCGTTGGATTGGTGCTTTCTTAGCCTGAGCAGATTCAACCATTTCAATAATTTTGGATAAAGTAGAATCCGCTTGAATCGCTGTGGTTTTAACGATAAGTACCCCTTCGCCATTAATTGTACCGCCAGTAACAACATCATTAACGGCTTTATTTACAGGAAAACTCTCACCTGTTAGCATTGATTCATCACTACTAGATGCACCTTCAATCACAACGCCATCAACTGGAATACGCTCCCCTGGCTTAATAATAACAATATCATCCACTTTAACTTGGTTAATGGGTAAACTGATTTCTTGATTATCACGCCTTACTAAAGCAACATCAGGGCGTAGCGCAGACAGGGCTTCAATTGCTTGTGTTGTTTGATGTTTAGCTCTTGATTCTAACCACTTACCAAGCAAAATTAAGGTAATAATAATAACTGATGATTCAAAATAAAGGTGCTCATCATTGCCCATGATAAGCTGATAAACTGATAACCCATATGCCGCACTAGTACCAATGGCCACTAATAAATCCATATTACCCGACAACGCTTTAGCCGCATTAAAACCGCTTCGATAAAATTTAGCACCAAGTCCAAATTGCACAATAGATGCAATAACCAGTTGTAACCAAGCTGGCATCATCAAATGAAACCCAAAAGGTTCTAATAACATAGGTAACACAAAAGGAATGGCTAAAATAACAGAAATCACAATCGGCCAAATAGGTGCTTGTTTGTTAACTTTCTTTGCACCTGATTGTTGATCTGAAATTTTAATAGCACGATAGCCCGCTTTATCAACCGCAGACATTAATGCTTCAAGTTTAACATGAGTATCTGCATTAATAGTTGCTTTCTCAGTAGCCAGATTAACACTGACATCAGTCACACCATCAACTTTTTTAATTGCTTTTTCTACACGACTAACACAAGAGGCACAACTCATTCCTTCAATATTAAGATGATATTGTATTGTCTTCATAAAATGCAGCCTTAATTTTTATACGATTATTGATTAGTATATACTCAAAATTGATAACAATGCAGAAAAATACTAGACAGATCGCAAGAATTTAACTTGCGATCAAAATAAGAGGAAATAAAAAAGATAACGTTAGTTACGTAATTTTTCGGGCCACTCATTTTGAGTAGAAACTAATAAATCCTTAACAATTCTAGGATTACCCGCAACAACATTGCCCGAAACCATATAATTATTACCACCTGCAAAATCGGTAATAACGCCACCAGCTTCACGCAAAATCAACTCACCGCCAGCAATATCCCATGGTTTTAAGCCAATTTCAAAAAAGCCATCTAAACGACCTGCAGCAACATAGGCAAGATCTAAAGCGGCAGAACCAGTGCGACGAAAATCGCCACATCTAACAAATAATTTTTGTAATACGCCAAAATAACTATCGCTATATTGTTTAGCTTTAAACGGAAAAGCCATTGCCAACACGCTACCGTCTAAATCTTTCGCATTACTCACTCGAATACGATAACCATTAAGTTGAGCGCCTTTACCACGAGCAGCAGTAAACAGCTCATTACTCATTGGATTATAAACAACAGCAATTTCGGTCTTACCTTTAACCCGAGCTGCGATAGACACTGCAAAATGAGGGATATTTTTAATAAAATTGGTCGTACCATCAATTGGGTCAATTATCCACTGAGTATCGGCATCATTACCTTTAGCTAAGCCGCTTTCTTCGGCAATGATAGTATGGTCAGGATAAGCTTTTTTAATTGTTTCAATAATCAAAGCTTCAGCCGCACGATCGGTATTAGTGGCAAAATCATTAGCGCCTTTGGTTTCGATTTCGATTGAACTAGGGTTTTCATAAGCCTTGATGGCTACATTACCTGCTTTACGAGCAGCACGAATAGCAATATTCAGCATCGGATGCATAAATTTATTCCAATTGATGATGTTAAAGAACGAATTATATTAGTATGCCATTTGTCATACTAAAAACTGTTATATAGTATAAAGGTTTTGTGGCTTTATTGCCAGTGTGTGTGGAGTGTTTTTCGGTAAAAAAACAGTTAAGAAAACTTTAATAAAATCATCATCTTTTCTGACTGATTTTTAGTGAAAAATAATTTCTTTTTGTTTTGGTGAATAAAATAGATTGGTGCGGTGGTTTCAGCGTCGGTGGCGGTAGGGGCGGCGCAGTTTTGTGGCGCACAACCCTAAGGATGGCCTAAACTTACGCCGAGGCTTTATTCTTGTCTATATTATCCTCTCACGCACCATAACCACCCCCGCGCCCTAAAGATTAAGAACTAAACGCTAAAAGCTAGGGTGCGGTGCAAAAAACCTGGTTAGTGTGGATAGGGGTGCTGAGGTCGACCATGCCAACCAGGTTGACAACGAAGGGGGCGCGACCTGCTGCGTCGCTTGTCCAGTTGTCGGTGTCGTGTAAGCTTGCTATATCAGCGTAGTACATCATGACGCCCCACTCCGAGAAAAGACCTGCCCCTATGTTACGCTGGTAATGATTACCTGATGAGCTAGGCGTGGCGCTATCTATGCCATTTATACATGGGAACCTATAATTCTCTACACCACACTTCGCATTGGTTAAATCCCTTATCCGTGGCATCCGATAACCAAAACTATTACACCATGTGGTTTGATTAGAATACACATCCTCCCAAGAATCCCGATAGACGAACCACTGCCTCAACACAAAGCCATACATCACCTCATTACCACTTCTATCCCTACCAACCAACTCAAATGTCTGCGGCAAAGATGGCACGGTAATTTGACTAGGACTAGAATTAGAATTATGACTGGGATTCTCCCACCAATATCTTTGCCTTGGACCTGTTAGCTTAACACGGGCGACAACTTGTCCCTTATCTTCATCAGGAATCCAATGCTCAGTATTATTAGGTACAACATTTGTCACTGTTGCAGTAATTCCCTCATGCGTGACTGGTTCCCATGTCAATTCATTTATATCTACTCCACTTATGAGTAAATCAAAATATAAACCATTCATACCAGTGGTCGGAAAATTGAGGTTGTATGATTCAGGATTGGTTGATTGAACTAAAAAGCCCTTATCAGGATTCCATATGTCAGCTGGACCTCTGAAATCATGATTATAATTAACTCTACCCCAATGTAGACATGGCCTTACATAATTGATAACTGGCGACGGTTGTAGCATTATTGCATCACTACGATTACCTGCTCGAGCCTTTTTACCATTCGCCTGTACATTCCATGACAATGACAATAATAACAGTGCTGATACTAGCAGAGCTGTTTTAGGTGATTTAGGTGATTTGAGCGATAATTTCGATAATTCGTTGAGAAATAATTTGGAAGATATAAATAAGTTTCGTGTAAAAACTCGTCGAATAAGATTATTTGATAAACTTAAGACATAGGTTTGCCAGTGCTTGTGCCTTGTGCCTTGTGCCTTGTGCCTAAAATGATAATGCATTATGGTTCACCTGTCAAGTAATTATTTGTTTTATTTATATTTTTATAATTATTTGCTTGTTTAATAAGCTTGTTTCCCTATAGCGTTAAAAGTATAACCATTTAAAAAATGGTTGGCTAGCTTTTTGTTAATTTATTGTAAATAATTGTTCGTGGTGAGGTAAAATAAGATTAGTTGGTCGGCTTTGACTGGTAAAATAAGCGCCTTTTGAAGGTATAAAATCGTTCAGGTAGAGCATTGATTTTATTTATGTTTTCTTTGTGCGTAAAACAAGTGATTATATAGTAAATGCTATTTTTAGTTGTAGAAATTACTCTCATTGTTTACCGTAATTTAAGGAACGACAGCAATGAACATACAAAAAAATCAAACTAAAGATTTATCAATGGTGGCTAAAAGTAATAACAAAGCCTAGCTAGACGACAGTTTCAGGTCGACACCAAACATTTACATATTCCATTTATAACACCTAAAAACCGCATGAAGCATTAAATAATCATCCATTTAATATAAAGGACTAAAATAAACAATGTAATTCTCGGCATGATTTGTGAATATTTACATGACTATTCACTTTTTAGGCTGTATTTTTGTGAGAAACATTCAAGATCTCTATACCATTTGATAATTAATTAAAGTATCGCTGTATCTATTCATTAAAACGTTTGATAGCCATTTTATTAATCAAAATTTACGAAACCAGCCCACCAATAAACGAATGAAAAACCGAAAGCATGATACATACTTTAATTGCAATGTGGCATGATATAAAAAATATTTAACAATACAGAAAATAGAGAACAAAAGTCTAAGCTACTTATTCACATTTATAATATGGTTATACATAAAGCTATTTCTGGTAAAACGCCTTTATGTGTTTAAGCGGGTTATTTTAATCATGAAATATAAATAACCCATTATTTTATTAAAACAATCCTATTTTATAAATGCATCTTTATTGAATAAATAATTAATATCACATTTAAAATATTTTCTATCCTTTACAAATAGCGTAACCTAACCAAGGAGCTTCAGTTGTAAACGTGCTAGTAAAACCATCATGGTTATGTACAACATATGGAAGCTGTACACCTTCAATCACCGAAGAATCCGATGTCCAATATCTAGAGGTAAAATCAGGCGGAGCATAATATTCTTGCCATTCTGAATCAGGGTAAGAAGATTTAGTTGTCCACCCCCATTCACCCAAAATAGAGCCACCTATTACACGAGTATAGCTATTAGACAATCCAGTTAATTCAGCCCCTTGACCTTCATATCGTGGCGAATTTGTTAATTGGGCTCGACTCATCATATTTTGTAAACCTCCACAATGCTGTTGTACAGCATTAAACGATCCTCTAAAATTTTGCGGCACCCCCCAAATAGAAGTTGGGTTAAAACGGTAATCATGAATGACAGAATTATCTCTTTTTAAAGTTGCCCTCACTGTAACAGTTCCTGAGGGTTTACTATTAAGTTTTACTACACCATTTTGATCAATTGCAGCACCTCCTCCTGGGTTATTGATCACTTGATAATGGTAATCCTCTTGTGCTCCTGTCATCACTAATTGAAATTTAGCACCTGGAAACCCTGTTGTTGGGAAAGTGTTTGATGAAACTATTGGCTGTGCTTTAAAACCATAATTAGGTACGTAATCTTGAGTATAACCACCACCAACTAGAGGGTGGCGATTAGCATATTCAGGTCGATTAAAATAATATTCATCTGTTTTTAAATCAACTCCAATCCATTGGTATTCTGGATGCACTATAGTAGAATTCGGTTTAGCATAACAAATTTGCGATTTTGGTGCGATTTGATAAGTTTTAGCTAGGGTAATCTGCTCGCCTTTATCAGGAATTCCGTATGCTGAATGAGCACTAACATTGGTTTTTATGATGAGCTTTAATGGCATTGAAAAGCCACTACCACAACCTATCATTTTTTTCTTATCATTACCTATTATTCTTACACCATTATTGTCATACCACCAATAATTAGTCGATTCAACCTTAAACGGCTTTTGTGGATCGGCACTATCACCATCTATATCGCTGTAATTTTCAACTTTATCTAAGTTTGTTGAAGTATAAATCGCCACTTTAAAATCGTTAAGCGTTAAATTACCATCAAATTCTTTCACTTCACTAGATTTTATAGTGCCACTCGCCTCACTGTAAAAAACACCGTTGACAGTAAAACCATGTTTATCTGCACTCGATAACGCCACCACTTGCGGTGCATTCCCTGTAATAACCTGACTCGAAGTTGCTGTTAGTATTGCATTAGCTGAGCCAACATGTATCCATTGTGATAATAAGATTAAACCCATTATTTGAGCAAGTTTCGGTTTTGAGTGAGCTGTAAGTGTTGTTATTTTGGCAACAAAGTGAGATTTGCAATGGAAGTGTTTAAAACAGAAAGATAACAGTAAAAATAAAACGTTTTGCCGTAATATTAAAGGTGAAATAAAACGATTAACAAAATGCCCGATGCCCGATGCCCGATGCCCGATGCCCGATGCCCGATGCCCGATGCCCGATGCCCGATGCCCGATGCCCGAT
>NZ_LZHR01000028.1:0-30489 GCF_001690675.1 Gilliamella sp. Occ4-3 | reverse complement strand
TAAATTAATACTAGTTATTATATTGTTGATGTACGAAAATATCTAACAAAATTTTACAAACTTTTAATTCTCGATTATCAGCTTATAAATTTAACTCTATCAATATAATTCATAAATAAAAAAGTGAAATTTACAAATCTTAACAAAAAAATAAGTTTATTTACTTTAAAGCGATACGTTTTTATGTTTATAATCTAATGCATTATTTATGCTAGTTATTAGCTATTTATTTCATGCTCTAAAAATAAAATATATTAAAAAGTGAATTAGGAAAGAGTAATTAATAAATTATTAGTTACTAACTTGTTAATTTAATTTTATAAAGGCCAAAGAAAGTGGAAAATTTTTTGAAAAATGAGATAGGAAATGATACAATGAGAAGGAACGGCACACAGCACACAGCACACAGCACACAGCACACAGCACACAGCACACAGCACACAGCACACAGCACACAGCACACAGCACACAGCACACAGCACACAATTTGAACAGCTAAAAAAATCATTTTACATATATCAATTTTTTTTAAAGTTTTTATATCTTTTTTTTATCATCAAGCCTGTTTGTGCATAATATCACCCAATTCACAGATTAAACGTTATATTTTCCAAGCAATTTGGGCATTATTTGGATTAGTGATATCGAATAATGCTATGTCAGCATTATCCGCTGTGACGGTAAAAAAGATCCATGGTAGTTCACCCTATTTAACCTTTGATGGCGGCGCGACTCATGCTGATTCAGTTAGTCCCTTATTATCAGTAACATTGCCTGGAAACAAAATTGTTACTGTATCAAATGATAGCTCAAGCATGGAAAACCCATTAGTGTTAGATAAACTTTTAGCCACTTTTGCAGATATCAAGACATTAGTACCTCATAAGGATTATCCAGAAGTATTGGCAGATAAAGTCATTGATGACAATGATTATTGGAAGGATGATGATGGCGATAAACTTCATCGTGTCAATTCGAGTAAATTAAAAATAAAATGGGAAAATATAGAAGGGCAAGATATTACTGATTATGTGAAGCACAATGCTAATAGCTTACTCAATGGGTGTGATGCACCTTATAAATTGACGTTAGAAGTTGGAGATATGAGTATTGAAACAGAATATGGCATACCATCTCAAGGAGGGCATTTTACGGGAGGAAAACATACCTATTTCCTTTATCCGAAGGTGAATAAACCTAAGTTTTGTTACGCAAAACCCAATTTAGAGTTTGATTTTCACTCGGGTAAAATCCCTTATAATGGCGCGATTTCATCTATTAACGCAGGTAATGGCGAGTGGAATAAGTACAGAGGATTTTATGCTTATAATCCAGCGAATCCTGGGGCAAACTTTCCAACCACAGGCTCTCATAATTTATTTTTTTACTTGAGTGTTGCAGGAATGAAAGCACAAGAATTTATTAATACGAATGGTGATACAATTTCCAAAGGAGGAGTAACGCTCAAATTACATAGGGAAAATAGTTCTCCTACTGGTTTAGTCAAAATTACCTTAACGGGCCCAAGTTTAGAAAATCCCGGGGCTTTTATTCCTTCGACATTTTATTGGCGAGATGCAAATAATCAACCATTATATAGTTTTAAACTTGAGCGTTGGTATGTAGCTAAAAAAGGTGGTGGTGCAGGTGGGTATCAAAATGCTGTAGCATTTTGTAATAACTTTAATGGTGGAGGGTATCGGATAATAAAAGTACTTGATTTTACTAATGGAAGGGCCAGTAAAGTCAACTGGCACATAGGCATAGTTGAACCATTTTATCTGAGAAAAATTAGTTATAAAGCGAATGGTTATTGGATGGGGGGATTACTTAGTGAATGGGGGCGTATGACACAGCTTTACTATAAAGATAGTGATTGGGAATATTTTCGTGTTGGCGACCCTGTTTGGGGAGATTCTAGAGCCGCTTATTGGACTTCAGATGATCAAAATCGTTGGAGATATAACTATGTTGTAGAGGCCAATACTGGTGGTATTGGTGATAGAGATCATTCTGATCAAGACTATAGAGTAGCCTGCGTTACTCCTTAATTAGTATTTATGTTTTGAACATACATTTAATTGTAACTATTTAGCAGAAAAAAGTTCCTATCTTCTGCTAAATAGTTGTTCGCATCAAATACAGAAATTACTGATAAAGAATTATTTTACAAACATTACTGAGTTTTATTGTTAAAACCAATATTGAGCTAAAATATTTAATTGGTATCGTTGTTGCTGTAACTGGAAAGCTTCTAGCTTTTTGGTTAATATTTATTAATGAGTTAATTAATGACTCTGTTAAATATGGATTATTAACAAAATAAGCTATAAATTTATAATGTTATGTGATTGGATTAACAATTATTGATTGTTTTATTTTGGTGTTACTAATAAATCTTTTAAAAGATTGCTTGCATTAGTAAACTAATTATGAGTAAATAGACCCAAGCATACGACATGCGGATTTATTTTGTAACATTTCGATATATGTAGTTTGTAGTTTACTATACCTTAGAGATTAGTTTTCTTTAGTATATTCTTCTTAGTGTTAATAAGTAATCTAGGTTTTATGTTTTTGAATATAGTCCTTTAGGGGCTAAAGTTAATTTATTTATAGGAAGATTATTATGTCTAAGAAAACTGGTCAAGTAAAATGGTTTAACGAAAGTAAAGGTTTTGGTTTTATTTCTCCCGCTGATGGTAGCAAAGATGTATTTGTACATTTCTCTGCAATTTCTGGCGATGGATTCAAAACATTAGGTGAAGGTCAACAAGTAGAATTTTCAATTCAAGACAGTCCTCGTGGTCCTGCAGCAGCGGATGTTACCATCATCTAAGATTTATATTTTATTTTTAGTTTTGCTACCCTATCGGTAAATTGTTACTGATAGGGTATTTTCTGATAGACTTCCCGCCTTAAATTCTTTGCCATATTCTGGCTATTTCTACTATTAATTATCATTTTTCATGATATTAGCAATAAACTAATAATATAAGAAAATGAAAAGATTACTATTTATTGTGTTATTAGGCTTTTCTTCAATTACTATGGCGGATTTAACATGAATCATGTAAAACCTATTTTGATAAACTTGATAATTTAGTTAAGCTTGTTCCCGAAAATGAAGCAAGCAAACAACAAATAGAATTACAAAAAAACAAATTTCCTTGATGTCAATTGAAAAGCAAGAATTTTCATGTAAAAAGGGAATTGAACTATATACACAAATCGAACATTTAGTATTTAAAAAATAATACAAATAAATAAATGAACATGTTAAGTGATCATTATTAATTTTGTATATATAGACTTCCCTTCCAAAATTCTTTATTATATCTTGGCTATTTCAAGCATTAATTATCATTTTTAATGATATTTCTAATAAATTTATGATATAAGGGAAGAAAATGAAAAAGTTATTATTATCTGTTGCGCTATTAGGTTTTTCTACTATTTCTATGGCAGCGGATTTATCTGAATCATGTAAAACCTATTTTGATAAACTTGACAGTTTTATGAAAGCAATTCCTAAACAACAATCTGATATGATTAAACAAAGCGTAGAACTGGCTAAACAACAGATTTCGTCACTGTCTGCAGATAATCAAGTTCCAGCTTGTAGACAAGGTATGGATTTTCTTCAACAAGCTGAAGCAAATTTATTTAAAAAATAATATAATTTATCGCATATTATGACGAAAATCCCAAGGAGCTATTGGATGTTTATCTTTCCAAAGTCCTTTTTTATTTTGTTTTGCTCTAGTCTCTAATTTTACCATCATTTTGTTATTAGCTACTCCTTTATAACGGTATGCCCAAGCATAACCTTTTTCGACCATTTTGGCATTGATATTAACTTTATTTAAAAAAATAGTACCTAAGGTTCTTTTATAGATATCTTTTTTGTTTTCTTTAACAAAAACATTTTTACCAGCAATGAGTGAAGCTAAATATTTCCGTGATACATTACCATAGGCTTGTTTACTTTCAGGCGCATCGATATCAAGCAAACGAACACGGATTTTTTGTTTTTTGATAGTTAAGATATCAACTGTATCACCATCAATTACTTTGACAACTTTACCACTGAAATCAGCATAAACTAGTGTGTTTGATAAAAAAAATAAAATAATACAAATTAATAAAGGTTTTAAACGATTCATTATAAATAAAAAAGTATAAAAATTTGTAGCATTATACAGGATTTTTCATGCTATAACTAAATATGGATTTAATAAAAAAAGAGATGATGTCAACCTTACTTGTATTTAATAAGGCTGACAGAATGAGTAGCTTTACATTAAAAAGCGTTGGTATCTTGGAATAGACCTACTTTTAAATCAGAGGCTTGGTAAATAAGCTTACCATCAACAAAAACTTCGCCATCACCGATACCCATAATTAATTTGCGATTAATTACACGTTTGAAATGGATTTTATAGGTTACTTTTTTATTAGTTGGTAGTACTTGGCCAGTAAATTTTACCTCACCAACACCTAAAGCTCGGCCTTTCCCTTTACCACCAATCCAACCTAAATAAAATCCAACTAATTGCCACATAGCATCAAGCCCTAGGCAACCAGGCATAACTGGATCGTTTTTAAAATGACATTTAAAAAACCATAAATCAGGATTAATATCAAGTTCGGCTTCAACAAAACCTTTGCCAAAGTTACCTCCGTTTTCATTCATTTCGATAATACGATCCATCATTAACATTAAATCAGATGGTAATGGTGGTCCATCATGACCGAATAACTCATTATTGCCTGATTTAATCAGATCTGCTTTATCGTACGAAGATTTACGTTCAAATGTCATAAAAAAACCTTTTATTTAATGTAAATTAAAACATGTTTTGAAAAATTAAAAGTTACCTAACTTTCTTTTTCTATTCCGTAATTAATAAAATTTTGTACCAAAGTTTATTTGGTATTGTTAATTTTTGCAATATTTTTGCCATCTACTTAACCAACTATCTTGTTTTTTGTCCTGCAACAATACTGCTTGCATACGTCCATGAATCAACTGGTAAAGATTAATGCTATTTTTATCTTTATAAGGAATACCTGTTAGTAGGTAAAGCGCATCAGCAACATGTTCAACAGACCATATTGAAAACTTTCCTTGATCGATTGCTTCAATAACATCATCATTTAAACTTAAATGGCGTTGATTAGTGGCTGGAATAATTACGCCTTGTTGTCCAGTTAAACCTTGTTGTTTACAAACAGCAAAAAATCCTTCAATTTTTTCGTTCACTCCACCAATTGATTGGACATGACCAAATTGATCTACTGAACCAGTAACAGCCAATTGTTGATCAATAGGTTGTTGTGATAAAGCGCTAATGATTGCACAAAGCCCTGCAAGTGAAGCGCTGTCACCATCAATTTCACTGTAAGATTGTTCAAACACTAAAGAAGTTGAAAAAGGTAATTGATGATTGATAGCAAATTCAGACATAATAAATGCCTGCATTATCATCATTCCTTTTGAGTGAATATTACCAGCTAATTCTGTTTTGCGTTCTATATCAATTATCTCTCCATCACCAAAATGAATAAGACAACTTAGACGAGTGGGTTCACCAATCGCTTTTGGGTACCCAGGGTATTCAATTACTGATAAGCCGTTTATTTGTCCAACTACTTGATCTTTTGTATTAATCATTATTTGATTACTAAATATCTCCTCATGTAGCCTTTCTTGCAAATAATTTTCATGCCATGATTTTTGCTTTATAGCAGATGTGATGGCTGATTCATCGATTACACTATTTTGCATAAAGTGTGTAGCATTAACTAATAGCGAATTAATCCAATCTACTGAAAGAGGGAGGTAGTGTTGATCACCAGTATAGCGAGTAGCCTCTTTGTAAATTTTTGCTAAAGCTAAGGTATCAATATTGGGTAATTGTTGTTTGTTCGCAATAAAATTTAAATAATTAATCCATTGTTCGATTTGTTCTGGCGATTTGACCTGCAATTCATTTTCAAATTCAGTATAAATAGAAGTTGAATAAAATTCAGGTTCAAAATCTTGTAATTCTGCTAAACTTAATCTATCCCCAACTAAAATGATTCGTAAATCAAGTGGCATAGGAGGAATAGACAAAGGTAAAGGATGAGATTCGTCAGCTGAAACCCATTCAAACTCTTGCTTTATTACCATTTGTTTTAGTTTAGACCATAACAATGGTTGGCTAAGTAGTGAGCGAAGGCCTAAAATTAAAATGCCGCCATTAGCACGATGAACAAGTCCAGCTTGTAATTTTATAGGGCTATTTTCAGGTTGTCTAACACAACCAAATAGTTTTTCACTATCAACAGAAGATGCAAATAAACAATTGTCTTGGGCTGCAAAATTATCTTGTTTGCTCTTTGCATTGGTCAGCGTAATTTTACTTTCGCTAAAAAAATAACTATAGCCTAATGAAGGTGAAGATAAATCAGATTTAATGGCTTGTCTTAGTAAATCAAAAAAAAGCTCACTTTCAGGAGCTTTAAGCAACATAAAGCGGGGGCTATAACATACTCTTTTGGGTGGGCATAACAGTGCTAAGGCAGAGGCCAAACGTGGTTGCCACATGAGTAAATGTTCTGATTTTTCTGATTCTAATGATATTGAATTATTAGTTTTGTTTCTAAGTTCAGAAATATAGGATAAATCAGGCTGGATCTGTTTTGCGTTGAGTTGTTTAATTGCCAAAGTTTTTATCTTTTTGTTAACTTATTTCATTTTGAAATTATAACAAGTATCCGATGTATCGCCAACAGATTACCAAAATCTTTATGGTAGCAAATAAAAAATTTACAGAAAGATTTTTTAAAATAAGGTAAACTAAAACATAATTTATTGTTTATTCATCTTAATAATCACCATTAGCAACGACTTAATATGCTCAAAATCAAAAATACTTACTTCAATGACTATCGTGCCTCACAAATTGTTAGTTGGGGGCATTGGTTTACGTTGTTTAATATTTTTGTTGTAATTTTACTAGGTAGTCAATATTTATTTATTGCAGATTGGCCTCGTACTTTTATGGGGCGATTTTATGCAATTATTAGTGCAATCGGACATTTCAGCTATTTGACCTTTATTGCTTATTTGATTCTGCTTTTTCCGTTAAGTTTTTTCATTCATTCATCTAGATGGCAAAGGATTATAGCAACGGTTTTTGCAACAGTAGGTCTTTCATTACTAATTATTGATATTGAAGTTTTTTCGCATTTTAGAATGCATCTTAATTTGTCTATTTGGCAATTATTTTCATCGCAAAAAGTCACTTATTTAAGTACGGTATTTATTGCTATTCCGTTTATTTTGTTGATTGAAATTTTATTTTCGGTATGGAGCTGGAAAAAATTACGTAGCTTAAGTAAACGTAAGTGCTATGCAAAGCCTGTAGTAATTCTTTTTATTCTTTGTTTTGTTGCCTCACATTTGATTCATATTTGGGCTGATGCTAATTTTTATCGACCAATTACTATGCAGCGTTCAAGCCTACCACTTTCTTATCCTTTAACTGCTCGCCATTTTCTTGAACGTTATGGCTTTATTAAAGAAAATGGTTATCGTGATCGTGTTGCTCAAGAAGGGAATCCTTTTGCGATGGCAATTGAATATCCGTTGGGAAATATTGTTTATAATCAAAAGCCATTAAAAAATAATGTGTTAATGATTGTTATTGAAGGGTGGAATACTAATTTATTAACTAAACATATGCCGTGGTTAAATGAGTTTTCTCAAGATAATATTTTCTTTACTAATCATTATGGTGCAAGTAATCAGTCCTATTTAAATGACTTTTCATTGTTTTATGGGTTAGATCCTAACTACTATAATAGTATCCTTGTTGGACATAAACCGTCTGTATTGCTTGATGTTGTTACTAAACAGCACTACAACTTAGGTCTATTTTCGGAAGATGGTTTTGCTGAGCCTTTATATCGTTCAGCTTTGTTATCTAATTTTTCAATACCACAACCTAAAAAACAATCTAATAAACAAATAACAGAAAACTGGAGGGCTTGGCATGAAGAACAAAATAGCCTTGCTAATCATGCACCTCTGTTTTCTATAATCCAATATTCATTGGGAAGTAAAAATAAAAAAATTACAATATCAGATCTTCAATCAGAAGCTAAAAGGCTAGATCAATACATTGAATCATTAATTGCCTATTTAAAATTATCTAATGCCTATGATGATACAATTATTGTTATTACTGGTTCGAATGATATTAAAATTGATGAGGTGAAAAAAGTAGCATCGCGCAATACAAGTAGTGATTTTAAGAGAGAATCATTAAAAGTACCATTGATTATATCATGGCCGAATAAAGGAAGTGCCCAAATAACAGAAGCAACTTCGCAAACTGATATTATGCTTACATTAATGCAAGACGCATTTTATGTTACTACGCCACCTCAACAATACAGTCAAGGTAAAAACCTATTTACTCAAAAGCCTAGACAATGGCTAGTTGCTGGTGATGAAAATACTATAGCAGCACTTTATGATGATAAAACGGTTGTTTTAGATGCTTTTGGTCGTTCTAAAATTTATGATATTAATGGTAAATTGCAAAAAGAAGAAAAAATTAGCTTACCCATCTTTTTGCAAATCGTTACTGAAAATCGCCGTTTTATGGTTGTGGATAATTGATTTAGCTTTTGAGTAGAATTATAAAAAGGGGTGAAGATTACTTCACCTCTTTGCCCATTGCTTGTAAATCAGCATGATAAGATGAACGTACAAATGGCCCACAAGCTGCATGTGTGAATCCCATGTCTAATGCCGTTTGCTTTAATTCTTCAAATTCTTGTGGCGAAACATAACGTTCAACGGGTAAATGATATTTACTTGGTTGTAAATATTGACCAAGCGTCAACATAGTAACACCATGGCTGCGTAGATCTTTTAATACTTGGATTAATTCTTGATTTGTTTCGCCAAGTCCTACCATTAAGCCAGATTTTGTAGGAATTTCAGGATGTCGTTCTTTAAATGCTGCCAGTAATTTAAGTGATCCTTCATAGTTAGCGCCAGGTCGAATCCTTTTATATAAGCGAGGTATATTTTCTAAATTATGATTAAATACATCAGGTGGATTATCACTTAAGACATCAATTGCTTCATCAATACAACCACGAAAATCAGGTGTTAATGTTTCAACCTTTATATTTGGGTTTAATGCTCTGATTTCTCGAGTGCAATTAGCAAAATGGCTAGCTCCACCATCTTTTAAATCATCTCTATCAACCGAGGTAATAACAACATAGCGTAATTTCATTTCTTGAATGGTTTGCGCTAGCTTAATGGGTTCTTTACTGTCTGGCGGTAATGGTCTACCATGAGCTACATCACAAAATGGGCAACGGCGGGTACAAATATCGCCCAAAATCATAAAAGTAGCCGTGCCATGATTAAAACATTCAGCTAAATTAGGACAAGAGGCTTCTTCACAGACTGAATGTAATCCATGTTTGCGCATGGTGTTTTTAATATGTGCTATATTATCAGAGTGAGCAGATAATTTAATTCGCATCCATTCAGGTTTTTTTAGTGGTGCGACATCTTCTAAGGTTACAGTTGGAATTAAGCGTGTCTTGTCGGCATCACGATATTTCGAACTTCTGATTGTTGTTTCATTATTTTGCATAATAGGTATCTTATCTTTGAGGTAACTGCTTAATAAAATTATTAGTTAATAGTTGTTTTATCTCTTTACGGTCAATTTGAGAGACATATTCTTTTAGTTGCGTCATTTGTAATCCAGCGTAGCCACAAGGGTTAATGTTATTAAAAGGGGAAAGATCCATATCAACATTGAATGCAAGTCCATGTAAAGTGCAGCCACGACTGATATGCAAACCAAGTGAACAAATTTTTTTTTCGTTAATATAAACTCCCGGCGCATCAGACTTTGCATGAGCTATAATACCATAATGGAGCAATGTTTGAATGACACTATTTTCTAAATAACTAACTACGTCTCGGATACCTAGCTTAAGTCTTTTTAAATCAAATAAAATATACATGATTTGTTGACCTGGAGCATGATAAGTAATTTGACCACCGCGATCGGTCTGAATAACAGGAATATCTGTCTGATTTAATAAATGTTCTGCTTTACCAACTTTACCTTGGGTAAATACAGGTTCATGCTCGACTAGCCAGATTTCATCAAGAGAATGCTCATTACGTTGTTTGGTAAAGTCATGCATAGCTTGATAGGTATACACATATGGTTTAATTTTTAAGTCTTTGATTATGACATTATTAATGATCATAGTTTTTTCTGTTGTCTTCAAGTAATATTATCGAAATTTTTACAAGTATATAACAGATTTTGTAATAACTTGACAACTTGTAGTTATTCTAAGCATAGCTGTTAGGAATAATATTTAAATTTATTATTAAGTAAAATTTAGTTATTTATCAGGTAAATACCATTTATTTTATTATTAGTATTGAAATAGTTGATTAATTTGATAGGAATTAACATTCTTTTCAAAGCGGCAGTTTGCTTTACTTTTTTTTTTTAAATGGCAGACTGATATTAATGAAGCTCCGTAATGCAGAGTTTAAGCTTTCTTTTATTACGTTTTTTAATGTAATTGAGAATAGCAAATAATGCATTTTTCTAAACAAAAAAAGAGGTTTTTATATGTCGGACATGCAAATGAATGATGTCGATCCCATTGAAACACAAGATTGGCTCAAAAGTGTTGAGTCTATTATTCGAGAAGAAGGAATCGAACGAGCACAGTATATTATTGAACAAATAGTTAATAAGGCGAGAGATGGGGGTGTTCCAGTACTTTTTGGATCTTCAACAAGCAATTATGTCAATACTATTCCAGTAGAAGAGCAACCTGCTTATCCTGGCGATTGGGAAATAGAAAGACGTATTCGTTCAATTGTCCGTTGGAATGCAATTATGATGGTGTTACGAGCTTCAAAGAAAGATTTAGAGCTTGGTGGCCATATGGCATCGTTCCAATCTGCAGCTACTTTTTATGAAGTCTGTTTTAACCACTTTTTCCGTGCTCGTAATGAAAAAGATGGCGGTGATTTAATTTACTTCCAAGGGCACATCTCACCAGGTATTTATTCTCGAGCCTTTATTGAAGGACGTTTAACCGAAGAGCAATTAGATAATTTCCGTCAAGAAGTTCATGGTAAAGGTTTACCATCATACCCTCATCCTAAATTGCTTCCAGAATTTTGGCAATTTCCAACAGTATCGATGGGGCTTGGTCCTGTTAATGCCATTTATCAAGCACGTTTCTTAAAATATTTAGAAAATCGTGGGTTGAAAGATACTTCTGAACAAACTGTCTATGCTTTCTTAGGTGATGGTGAGATGGATGAACCAGAATCAAAAGGTGCAATTACCGTTGCAACACGTGAAAAACTAGATAATTTAGTTTTTGTTATCAACTGTAATTTACAACGTTTAGATGGTCCAGTAACGGGTAATGGCAAAATTATCAATGAACTAGAAGGTGTATTTGCTGGTGCGGGTTGGAACGTAATTAAAGTTCTTTGGGGTGACCGTTGGGATAAACTTCTCCAAAAAGATAAGTCTGGTAAGTTAATTCGACTAATGAATGAAACACTTGATGGTGATTATCAAACATTAAAATCAAAAGACGGTGCTTATGTTCGCGAGCATTTCTTTGGTAAATACCCTGAAACCGCTGAATTAGTTAAAGATATGTCTGACGAAGAAATCTTTAGATTAAACCGTGGTGGTCAAGATCCTGCTAAAATGTTTGCTGCATTCCAACGAGCAAAAGAAACTAAAGATCGTCCAACTGTTATTCTTGCTCACACCATAAAAGGTTATGGTATGGGGGCTGCTGCTGAAGCAAAAAATATCGCTCACCAAGTGAAAAAAATGAATATGGATGGCGTGCGTCATGTTCGCGATTTCTTCAATATTCCAGTGACAGATGAAGCACTTGAAAAATTACCATACATCAAATTTGAGGAACACACGCCAGAATACAAATACATTCATGAGCGTCGTGAAGCGTTACATGGTTATGTACCATCTAGATTAACTCATTTTTCAGGAACTGTTTCAATTCCTCCATTAAGTGAATTTGCGTCATTACTTGAAGCTCAATCGAAAGAAATATCAACCACTATAGCATTTGTCCGTGCGCTTAATATTATGCTTAAGGATAAAGAACTTGCTCCACGTTTAGTACCTATTCTAGCTGATGAAGCACGTACTTTTGGTATGGAAGGTTTATTCCGTCAAATTGGTATTTATAATCCACACGGTCAACAATATACACCACAAGATAAAGAACAAGTGGCTTATTATCGTGAAGATGAGAAAGGTCAAATTCTTCAAGAAGGAATTAATGAATGTGGTGCAACGGCCTCTTGGATTGCTGCGGCCACTTCATATAGCACAAATGATTTCCCAATGATTCCATTCTACATTTACTATTCAATGTTTGGATTCCAACGTATTGGTGATCTAATGTGGGCAGCAGGTGATCAACAAGCTCGTGGATTTATGATTGGTGGAACCTCTGGTCGAACAACGCTAAATGGTGAAGGTCTACAACACCAAGATGGTCACAGTCACATTCAAGCATTAACTATCCCTAACTGTATATCATATGATCCTGCTTATGCTTATGAAGTTGCGGTAATCATGCAAGACGGTTTACGTCGCATGTATGGTGAGCAAGAAAACGTTTACTACTACATTACAACTCTCAATGAAAACTACGCACAACCAGCAATGCCAGAAGGTGCAGAAGAGGGCATTCGACGAGGTATTTATAAACTAGATACCGTTGAGGGTCAAAAAGGCAAACCGACTGTTCAGTTACTAGGTTCAGGCTCTATTTTACGCCATGTTCGTGAAGCGGCTGAAATCTTAGCTAAAAATTATGGTATTAGCTCAGAAGTTTATAGCGTAACATCATTTACTGAACTTGCTCGTGATGGTCAAGATTGCGAACGATATAATATGTTGCATCCAAGTGAAACACCAAAAGTGCCTTATGTTGCACAAATTATGAATAACAATCCAGCGGTGGTTTCAACTGATTATATGAAATTGTTTGCTGAGCAAATTCGTGGATTTGTACCTGCTGAAAGTTATCGAGTACTCGGTACTGACGGTTTCGGTCGCAGTGATAGCCGTGAAAATTTACGTCATCACTTTGAAGTCGATGCATCTTATGTTGTGGTTGCAGCATTGGGTGAACTTGCTAAACGTGGCGATATTGAAGTTAGCGTTGTTGAAGATGCGATCAAAAAATTCGAAATCAATGCCGATAAACTTAATCCACGAATTGCATAAGAGGTTATTATAATGAGTATTCAAATCAAATTACCTGATATCGGTGGTGACGAAGTAGAAGTAACCGAAATTCTGGTTAAAATAGGCGATAAAGTTGAAGCTGATCAGTCAATTATGACAGTTGAAGGTGATAAAGCATCAATGGAAATCCCAGCACCACAGGCTGGTATTGTTAAATCTATTTCTGTAAAAATTGGCGATAAAGTCAAAACAGGCGTTGACATTATGGTCTTTGATGGGCAAGGTAGCGAAACTGCCGCTCCAGCTACAGTTACAGCACAAGAAGCACCAAAAGTTGAAATAACACCAACTGCAACTAGCCAAATTGTAGATGTAAAAGTTCCAGATATTGGTGGTGATGAAGTCGAAGTAACGGAAATTTTGGTAAAAGTAGGTGATACTATATCTGTTGATGATTCATTAATTACCGTTGAGGGTGATAAAGCCTCAATGGAAGTACCAGCAACCATTGCTGGTACGGTTAAAAGTATTACGATAAAAGTGGGTGATAAAGTGAAAACAGGTTCCAAAATCATGGAATTTGAAACCACATCTAGTGCAGCTCCAGTTACTCAAGCAGCTCCAGCTGCCGCAGCTCCTGTTGCTGAAAAAGCAGCACCTGAGCCAATGCCAGCACCAGTTGCTGCAAAATCAGCGCCTGCTTCATCAAGCAATGAGTTTGTTGAAAACGATGCTTATGCTCATGCAACACCATCTGTACGTCGTTTAGCACGTGAATTTGGGGTAAATCTAGCAAAAGTTACCGCTACAGGTCCTAAAAACCGTATTTTACGTGAAGACATTCAAACTTACGTAAAAAATGCTGTTAAACAAATTGAAAGTGGCGCTACAGGTGGTGCATTACCTGGTCTATTGCCATGGCCTAAAGTTGATTTTAGCAAATTTGGTGAAGTTGAAAGTTTACCATTAACTAAAATTCAAAAAGTATCAGGTGCAAATTTACACCGTAACTGGGTAATGATTCCGCATGTGACAGAATTTGATGAAACAGATATTACTGATTTAGAAGCATTTCGTAAGCAACAAAATGCAGAAGCAGATAAGAAAAAACTTGATCTTAAGATCACGCCACTTGTGTTTATCATGAAAGCGGTAGCAAGTGCATTAACAGCGTATCCACGCTTTAATAGCTCATTATCAGAAGATGCCCAAACCTTAATTATCAAAAAATACATTAATATTGGCGTTGCTGTCGATACACCAAATGGTCTTGTAGTACCAGTATTTAAAGATGTTGATAAAAAGGGTATTGTTGAACTTTCTCGTGAGCTTGCGGCAATTTCTAAAAAGGCACGTGAAGGTAAATTGACAGGTAGCGATATGCAAGGTGGATGTTTCACTATTTCTAGCCTTGGTGGCATTGGTACAACCTCGTTTACACCAATTGTTAATGCGCCAGAAGTTGGTATTTTAGGTGTATCTCGCTCTAGCATGAAACCAGTTTGGAATGGCAAAGAGTTTACACCACGGCTAATGTTGCCATTATCATTATCATTCGATCACCGAGTTATTGATGGTGCTGATGGTGCACGCTTCTTAAGCCATATTGTTAACGTCTTATCCGACTTACGTCGTTTAGTGATGTAATTAAGGAGATCAAATTATGAGTCAAGATGTTAAAACACAAGTTGTGGTTTTAGGAGCAGGACCAGCGGGTTATTCCGCTGCGTTTCGTGCTGCAGACCTTGGACTAGAAGTTACCCTTGTTGAACGTTATTCAACACTTGGTGGTGTTTGTTTAAATGTAGGCTGTATTCCATCAAAAGCATTACTTCATGTTGCTAAAGTAATGGATGAAGCAAAATCATTAACCGAACATGGTATCCATTTTGGTACACCTAGACTTGAATTAGACAAAGTGCGTGGCTGGAAAGAAAAAGTTATTAGTCAACTGACTAATGGACTAGCTGGTATGGCCAAAATGCGTAAAGTCAATGTTATTCAAGGTGAGGCACAGTTTACCGGTAGTCATACAATGGAGGTAACTTCATCAAAAGGAATCACTAAGATCACCTTTGATAATGCGATTATTGCAGCGGGATCTCGTCCAATCAAGTTGCCTTTTATTCCACATGATGATCCTCGTATTTGGGATTCTACAGATGCCTTAGCTTTAACCACCATTCCTAAAAAATTATTATTAATGGGTGGCGGAATTATAGGTCTTGAAATGGGGACTGTATACCATGCACTTGGTTCAGAAGTCGATGTAGTTGAAATGTTTGATCAAGTGATTCCGGCCGCTGATAAAGATGTAATTAAAGTCTTTACTAAACAGATCCAAAAGAAATTCACTTTACGATTGGAAACTAAAGTTACTACCGTTGAAGCAAAACATGATGCAATTTATGTCACCATGGAAAAGAAAGACGGCAGCACCGAAACTCATACTTATGATGCGGTATTAGTGGCTATTGGTCGTACACCAAATGGTAAATTAATTAGTGCGGAAAAAGCAGGCGTTAATGTTACTGACCGTGGATTTATCGAAGTCGATAAACAGATGCGTACCAATGTTCCGCATATCTATGCAATTGGAGATATTGTTGGTCAACCAATGCTTGCGCACAAAGGCGTACACGAAGGTCATGTGGCAGCAGAAGTAATTGCAGGTAAAAAACACTTCTTTGATCCAAAAACCATTCCTTCTATTGCTTATACCGAACCCGAAGTTGCTTGGGTTGGTTTAACTGAAAAAGAAGCGAAAGAAAAAGGTATTGATTATGAAGTATCAATCTTCCCATGGGCAGCTTCAGGACGAGCTATTGCTTCTGATTGCTCTGAAGGGATGACAAAACTGATCTTCAATAAAGCAGATAATCGCCTATTAGGTGGTGCGGTTGTTGGTGCAAATGGCGGTGAATTACTTGGTGAAATCACCTTAGCTGTCGAAATGGGTTGCGATGCCGAAGATATTGCATTAACAATTCATGCTCACCCAACATTGCATGAATCAATTGGCTTAGCCTCTGAAATTTATGAAGGCTCTGTCACTGATTTACCAAATGCTAAAGCGAAGAAGAAATAGTAATAAGTCATTTATATACTTAATAAAATGCCGTTAGCTTAAACTAACGGCATTTTTATTTTTTATAAGATAATTTTTGTCAAAAAGTTTCAGGTAACTATACGTTTCAGTAAAAAATGAATCAAATAACTAAGTGTTGATCTTAATGAAAACGAGAGATAAATAAGTTATATATCTTTGATAACTTTGGTAAACGTCAATACCCTAGTACCTGTTATTAACAGGTGTCTTTATATTATTAAAAAGATTA
Source organism: Gilliamella sp. Occ4-3 (assembly GCF_001690675.1). Taxonomy (NCBI): domain Bacteria; kingdom Pseudomonadati; phylum Pseudomonadota; class Gammaproteobacteria; order Orbales; family Orbaceae; genus Gilliamella; species Gilliamella sp. Occ4-3. The sequence continues at coordinate 13,841 of NZ_LZHR01000028.1, read as the reverse complement.
CAATGCTTAGGATTTTATTCAGATGATTTATCTAAGATAAATTTGTCTGTAAGTATATTAAGAGATTTTTCAAAAAAACGATACCAATCAAAATAAATTGAAAAAATGAGGTTAATATGAACACACAGGAAATACAAACAAAATACGGCATTATTTATGCACGAAATGCATTGATATTATCTGACGTTAAATTAGAATGTATACCATTCACTTTGATGGTCAATACATCATTATCACTAGCAGGCTGTAAGCCAAAAATCTTAAATGTTCCAGAAGTTAAAGTTACATTTATTTTTAGTGATATTGATAGCTTATCTATTTATCTAATAGATGAATACCCTTATGAAAAATATTCAAAATCTAGTTTTGATTTAGTAGATGAAGTTCATAAAAAAGGCAAGCAACGTATAATTCTTAGTACTTATGATCATATTTTTGATGTTATAGGCAGATATAAAATTGAATATGATTAATTGATAGAAGAAATACTAACATAAACCTATTTATTATTGATTGTTGACAGCCTAATAATACTCAGTAAGTATTGGTAATAGAAATTATTCTAAATAAAATTCATAAAACACGGTTCTATCTTTCAGCCTTTGATTAAATAGCTTGGAATTTTGATTCACAAAGTATTAAACAATATTTGGATATTGGTAACAGAATTTGATATGTTAAAACTGAATGTTTTTGCTGATCAAAATTTAATATTTGAACACACCTTTCCTGTTGCATCCTTATTTACTTAATAAAATGCCGTTAGCTTAAACTAACGGCATTTTTATTTTTTTATAAGACAATTTTTGTCAAAAAGTTTCAGGTAACTATACGTTTCAGTAAAAAATAAATAAATTATCTATAACTATATTTTTAAATGAAAGTAATTTTATAATGAATTCATTATATTCATCAGGCTTTGATAACTATCAACATCATGATAGCGTACCTTACTAGTCGAAAGTTCGTTAAAAAGCTTTTTCGCACACGAAATTTTTGCTTGTTCAATTGGCCTTAAATTTAAACTATCCATCGTACCTTTTGTTTCAGCAATAAAAAAGATATGCTTTACTTTCCCAACATGAAAAGCAATTGCCCAATCGGGTGAATAATTACCAACGGGTGTTGGAATATGAAAGCCTTTCGGTAATTTTGCATATACGCAAACTTCTTCTGCCGTATCAAGATCTTCAACAAATTTCCGTTCAATACTTTTTTCGGCTAGACCATCGGTAAATACATAATTTTGAATTGCTTTTTTCGCTAAAAACGCTTTATCGTAACTTTGTAAACTTTTTTCCTGAGTGAAAATAGTACTGTCATATTTGCCTGAAGTTTTATTGTATGTAATATGTTCTATAATCGTAGTTGCTTTTTGTTCTTTAATTAATTTAATAATTTTAGCAATAAATTCTTCTGGATTATCCTTGAACATATCTAGTTTTTTTGAATCTAACCCCTTTAATATGGCCACTACTGTTTTGCGGGTTAATGTAGTTTCTTGCGCAATCTGACCAATCAGGTCGTATTTTATTGGTTTAAAATAAGCATGTTCCAAAGTGGTAGTCTTTGTTTCTTGAGTTTTAAACGCATCATTTTGATAGATACTTTGTGTTGTTATTTGCTCTTTAAGTTGACCGACAGCCGTAATGTATTGTAGCTGCGAGACAAATAACTTATCGTTGATATGAGCAATGGCTTTATTGATTAATTCATCGCTATTAAAGTTAACAGTATAAGCATATTGCTGATTAATTTGCTGCCATAATGCTTGGAATTCGGCTTTATCAAAATTCTCATTAAGTGGATTATCTTTAATCTTTGTTTCATGACCATCGGTAAACATGGCGTCTAACTCGCTATCATTATAAATAGTCTGAATTAGGCGATGAATTCCGTCACCCATTGGTTGTAATTCATCTGGTAATGGTGCCACTGAGTTCATTACAACATCGTTGCGGTATTTATCGGTTATTTTACGCTCGATATCAACATAGCCATGACTAATTAAATAAAATTCAATTTTATCAGCTACTGCCTTATCGATAATGGTCGATACACCATTAACTTCTACATATTTACCAAAAAAGTACTCACTGGTGGCGACAGTTGGTCGATCATAAATGACTGTTTTTATGTCGGCTTGAAGATCATTAACAAAGTTTCTATAACTTTCACTAGCGATAACGGTTAACATGTTGATATCGTGGACTTGTTCGCCGCAGCTTTCAATATCCATGCGATTACCATCTTGATTAACACATAAACGAAGACCACGACCAACTTCTTGTCGTTTAGCTGTTTGGTTATCGGAGTGTTTTAGTGTACAAATCTGGAAAACATTGGGATTATCCCAACCTTCACGTAGTGCTGAGTGCGAAAAGATAAATCGAGTGGGCTCATCAAAGCTTAACAGTTGTTCTTTATTTTTAAGAATCAGGTCGTAAGCTGAAATATCATCTGAAGATTCGCTACCTCGTTTTAATTGGCTATCAATACTTTTGCCTGTTTTTTTATCAATGCTAAAGTAACCTTTATGTACTTGGCTTGCATCATTACACTTAGTTTTTAAATATTGTTGATAAGGTGTGTTGCTGGCTTGGTCTAAGTATTGTTGCAAAATCGTTAGGTATTCTTGTTCAAATATTTGGCCATATTCGCCCAATATTTCGTTATTGTTATCATCATATTGGCGGTATCTTGCTACTTCATCAATAAAAAACAATGATAGTGATTTAATGCCCATATTGAACAATTTTTCTTCTTTGTCAAAGTGGGATAATATGGTTTCTCTAATTTGAATGCGGCGCATATTTTCTTCAGAAATATCACCTATCACTTCACCGATTTTAATTGAAACACCATTGGTAAAAGTGACTATTCCAGTCAAAGGATTGATCTCAGATACCGTATATCCCTTGTATTGCTGCATCTGTTTTGAAACAGAATAAAGATTATCACCCTCAGTAAAATGGCGAATTTCACGTTTGATACCATTCTTATGATTTATTTCTAGCTCAATATTTGCCAGTGGTGGTTTTTTACTGGATAAGACGATTTGTTCAAGATACAAGTAGCTATCAGTACCTCTTAGATTTTTAACTTCAAAACCCTTTACTTCAATTTTTTTAACTAGCCGTTTATTGTATGCATCAAGTGCATCAAGTACATAAATTAGATTATTCTGTTTTTTATGGGTAGCAGAATAATTTAATGAAAATAATGGATTAAAATTTTTTAAAGCTTTTTGCGTGACTTCGCCGCCCATTTTTTGGGGTTCATCCAAAATAATAATGGGATTATTAGCGGCTATAACATCAATCGGCCGGCGCGAGGCAAACTCATCGCGTTTTGAGTAAATAATTCGTGCTTCTTTATTTTTGCCGTCTTCTTTTAGCGAGGAAGCAAAAGCTTGGGTGTTAATGATCATAACATTAATCCCCGAATTGGCAGCAAAACTATCTAATAAGTTTAAATTTTTACTGTCATAGACAAAAAAACGAGCTTTTTGACTATAATGCTCCATAAAATGGTCTGTGGTTATTTCAAAGGTTTTTTTTACTCCCTCACGAATGGCAATAGAAGGGACAACCACAATAAACTTGCTCCAACCATAATGCTTGTTCAGTTCAAACATGGTTTTGAGGTAAACATAGGTTTTACCAGTACCCGTTTCCATTTCGATATCAAGACTACACCGACCTAAGTTTTTAATTAATTCAGTGGACTGTTTGATATTGTTTAGATTTTGTATTTTTTTAATGTTAGCAAGTAACTCGTTATCGGTTAACGAAATAATTTCATTTTTAAAACCGATATCGATTGCGCTATCATCTGATGTATAACTTGAGGCCGTTTCATAACTCATTTCTGCCTGAGTAGGTGCATTGCCTAAATCACGCACATAACGCAGGCTATTTTGATAACCTTGCCCATTAAACACTTGAACCACAGCATTTACAGCATCGGTTTGATATTGCTGAATTTTAAAATTAAATTTCATTACAACACCTTCCTCTTGGTTTCAGGGCTGTAGGTGTTGAAAATTTGTTCAAAATTGGTGGCAACACTATCATTTTCCATTGAGCTATCACGCATAACAAAATAGTAAGGTTTTTGTTTGGCAATAGCCGTGATGACCTCTTCATTAATGTCTGTATCAAAACAAGCCATTAAAAAGTTATCCGCTACGTTAAACACTGTTTTACCGGCAATGGAGGTTTGCTTAATATCACTGGAAAGTAATACACCCAAATCCAGCATAACTTGGAACAATAAATCTTCCGCCGTTCTATCGGTTTTGATATTGTCAATCAGGGCGTCAAGAAGATCGGTATTATACTCAGCAGGGTTGTAATAAACCTCTTTCATATTACTGCTATCACATTTTAAAACGCGAAAGCCTTTATCAAATTTAGCCTGTGGATTTTCTTGAGCAATTTTATTGCCTGCCCGGCGAATGCGCTCTTTACCAATTTCACAGATATTAGTCGCTTTCTTTTGTTTTTGTAAAAACTCAACAGCAAATTTATTGTTTCTTTCCGAAATATCTTCGGGCATCTGTACCAATATATATCTAGCTGACTTATTTTGTTTTACATTATAATCCATTACCGCAGCAGCGGTTGTTGCCGAACCAGAGAAGAAGTCCATGATAATAGGAGATTCTTGTTTATATAAAGTTGCTTGTAATAAAATTTGAATTAATTTTTCAGGTTTCGGAGTATCAAATATATCTCCACCAAATAAATGTCTAATTTGAGCTAAACCATCTTCATTGGTTTCACATGAATAAGAATTAGGAGATAAAACATTTTTCATTTTTTTTATTTCACCACCTAATTTTATATGATTGGGCCTAAAAGGGGCTTTACTAATAACGATTTTTTCTTGATTTTGTACAATTTCATCGATTTTGCTTTGTGAATAGCGCCACTCACCCTCCAAAATTATCTCGGTTATATTTTTATAATTTTCAACAATTACCCTATTTAATAATTTAGTAATAATATTTCCTTCAGACATATCTTGAGGTTCAAAAATTTGTTCTTTAATTGAAAAATCAACCGAGAATGGAGGTAAAGTTATGGTTGAACGATTATTTCCTGCATTGTTTATAGGGTATTTTTTTCCCTCTGTTGTTTTTTCAATTGAAAATGGTACGGTTAGCTCGGATTGTTTAGCATAACAAAGCACGTAGTCAAAAATTTTTCCAACGTTTCTATGTAAAAATGACGGTTTCTTTTTCTTCTCCCATATAAATTCTGCGATAAAATTTTTTTCCCCAAAAATTTCATTACATAATTTCCTAGCATTGTAATTTTCGTTATCATCAAGAGTGATAAAAATGATCCCATTTTTTTTTAAAATATCTTTAGCAATTTTTAATCTTGGATACATCATGTTTAACCAATCGGTATGAAAACGACCATTACTTTCTATATTTTGGATTAATCTATTCCCATTTAGATCATATTGATTGCTATGACCTATATATTCAGCATAGCTTTGGATGAAATTATCCAAATACATAAAATCATGTCCAGTATTGTAAGGGGGATCAATAAATATTAAATCAACTTTATCGAGATAAGTTTCCTGCAATAGTTTCAATACCTCAAGATTATCACCTTCAATATATAAATTTTCGGTATTATCAAAATCAACACTTTCTTCACGACAAGGTCGTAAGGTTTTGGCAATGGGCGCATTGGCAAGTAGAATTGATTTCTTTTTATCTGGCCAAGTAAATTGATAACGTTCTTCTCGACCTTCAACAATCACTGATGAAAGTTCTTGTTTGAGCATATCAAAGTCGATGGCGTATTCCACTTCACCTTGTTGGTTTTTGCGTTCAGTAATACAGTTCGGGAATTGTGCGCCAATTTTTTTGATATTTTCATCCACTTTATTGAGTGAATGCATCTTTAATTTATCCATTTAAGAATCCTTTAACTCTTGTTTCAATTGGTTAATTTTTTGCACCAATTCAAATACTTTTTTAGGCTGTAGCTCTTTTCTTGCTTGCTTTTCAAGGCGAGCAATATTTAAAATCAGTTTTTGTCTTTTATCGGCAATGATAATCTGCTGTTCAAGGCTATTGCCTTGCTCAATATTGAATTTGCCGACTTGTTGAATGATGTTTTGCCAGACATTATCAAGGTTTAATCCTTTTAATTCAATGTGTAATTCTTCTTTAGCTTGCCAATCACTTTGTATCAATTTATGTTGAAAAACGGCCAATTTAGCCTGCTTAGCATATTGCAAAATAAATAGTATATTTTGCGGTATTAGTTTGGATAATAAAACAAGGCTTGTTTCATTAAAATTGATTTTTTTTAGTTGTACCAATGCCACAAAAAAAGCATTAATGTTATTTCCTGCTGCGAGATTTATCTTTGCTGCGGAAACCTCGTTAACAAGGGTAATTTTAGCTATATCCGCATCGACTTTTTCTTTCGTAGCATTGTTCAGTTGAAACTTTGCATAGATTGTTTTTTTAGCTAACTGGTGATTTATTTCTGTCGTTTTGGGCAAACCAAGCATTATGCTACCTTATTTTCTGATTCACTGACAACTAAAAAACAGATTAATTCAAAGTCATCTAGACCTTTTATACTATCGGTAACAAAACTAATTGCATTACCGCTTAAAAAATTATCAATATCACTGTGTTTTTTTACTTCAATAATGGAGTTTATGGCGTCACCAAGTCGTTGTGAAAAATGTGTCATATTACCACCATCGGCTGTGATTTTGTTAAATTGCTGATACAATTTTGCAATGGGTTCTGTTTTGCCTTTGCAAAGTAAGCGTATTTTATCGAGTAATTGTTTTGGTGATAAATGATCACAAATAATGTCGCCATTATTTGCAACATACACCATGTAAAATGGATGAAGGCGATTTTGATTATTAATATTAATGCTGTTTGCCCGGTTTTTTAATATATAAATAACACCTGCGGGCATATCTGGTAAAGCTGGCACAACGGCATGTAATCCATACGGTGTTTTATCAAGTTCGGGATGATTTTTAATATACTCCAGTAAATCAAGTCTAAATTCATTTAAACCTAAATCCATGATTGATATACTGTTAGTGATATCTTCAATATCAACCACTTCGTCTTGTAAGCGTTTGAGTTGTGCTTTACGATAGGCTAAATCGGATTTTTCTTCTTCACTTAAAATATTGTCATCACCTGTTGCAGTCATGTCGACAATTTTCATGCGAGTTTCTACCTTAGCTTTTAGATCAATATATTCATCTAAAGTAACATCAGGCCAAAAGTTAACTAGCTGAATCGACTGATTTTTGCTGCCTATGCGATCAATACGTCCAAACCGCTGAATAATTCGTACCGGATTCCAATGTATATCGTAATTAATTAAATAATCACAATCTTGTAAGTTTTGCCCTTCAGAGATGCAATCGGTTGCAATTAATATATCAATCTCATGAGTGTTATTCGGCATTAACAAGTGTTTATCTTTTGATTTGGGTGAAAAGCAGGTTAAAACAGTGTTTAAATCACAATGCAATTTAGGTACAGTAGATCTTCCGTCAACCGAACCTGTTATCATTGCGGTATGTAGGGAAAAGTTATTTTGTACATACTGGCTAACGTGATCAAACAAATAACTTGCTGTATCGGCAAAAGCGGTAAATATAATCACTTTTTTATTATTGTTATTAATGGGGTTTAGTTGCTTATTTTTAATAATAGTAAGTAAATTTTGTAATTTAATATCATGTTTTGCGGTGATATCACTTATCATATGAGTTAATAATGATAAGATTTCATAATCTTTAGTAAGATAGTGTTTCCATGAAAGATAATCCATATCGGCTAAGGCAATTTTTACTTTTTTGCCAAATGTAAATAACTGATCATTATTTTGTTCATCTTCATCAAGATCATTGAAATTAGTAATATCGGTAAGCTCTATTTCTTTTTTTATACTTTGATTATAAGATTCAATAGTAGCTATTGTTTGCTGAATAAAGTTTTTTATACGTTCTAATGTATGATTAAATGAGAATACCGAGCTTTCGAGTCGTTTCATCAAGTTGATTGCCATTAAACGACGAATCCCTTGTTCTCGATTAGCTTGGGTAAATCCAATATTGATTTTGTTGTCCTCATATATTTCAGCATACTTATCCATTTTGCTTGATAAGATAAAGTGGGTAGGGGTATAAATTGATAGATTTAGTAGCATGAGTTGTTCGAAAATTTCGTTATAACTTATCGCATTAGCTAAATCTGTTAGTTTAGGCCTTACTGAAATAGGTTTGAGTCTAGTTGGAAAAGTACCTATATCGGTGGTATCGTAATATTTTTGAATGTGTTTGCGTGAGCGTGCAATTGTAACAGAGTCCAAAACTTCAAAAAAGTCAAAATCCAACATTCTTAGTAGGTTTTCTGTCGTTCTTTCAGTTGTGTCTTGTTTACTCCAAATATTAAATGCTTTTTGTGCATTTTTAAAAATCTCATCCAATGAACGGCGAGTATTGAGATTTTCATCAATATGACTGGTTTTGCCTTCGTAAGCAAGAGCTAATTGATTTTTTAAATCATTAAAGCGATTGTTAACAGGGGTTGCGGAAAGCATCAATACTTTAGTTTTGACCCCTTTTCGAATCACTTGATTAAGTAATTTTAAATATCGATTTTCTTTTTCGTTATCTTTGCCTGATAATTTGCCACCATTACGGAAGTTATGTGATTCATCAATCACTACAAGGTCGTAATTATTCCAATGAATTCGATCTAAATCTATACCATTTGATTGACCACAAGAGCGATTAAGATCAGTATGGAAAAGCACATCATATCGTAATCGATCTTCAGCGATGGGATTATTAATATAATTTGCTTTATAGGTGTTCCAGTTATTGTTTAGTTTTTTGGGGCATAAAACAAGCACAGACTTATTTCGGTTTTCATAATATTTAATGACTGATAAAGCAGTAAATGTTTTACCCAGCCCAACACTGTCAGCTAAAATACAGCCATTATATTTTTCAAGTTTATTGATGATTGCTAAAGCCGCATCTTTTTGAAAGTTGAATAGCATATTCCAGATTTTGCTATTTTTAAATCCAGTAGCTTCGTTGGGCAATACATCTTCTGAGATGTCTTCAAGAAATTCATTAAAAATATTATAGAGGATAACAAAATAGATAAACTCAGGTGAATTTTCATTGTAGGCACTAGCAATATTGTCGATAACAACATTTGTTACATCCTGAAGTTTATTTTTATCTTGCCAAAGTTCATTAAAAATGGAAAGAAATTTAATTGAATCAGGGGAAGAAATTTTTTGTACTATATTGTAAGCATTGTTTCCTCGTTCACAACCTAGATCAATAGTTGTAAATCCATTGATTGGTATATAAGCATTATCATCTAACTGTATAAATCCAGCCATATTTTCATTAGTGATGTTGGATTTAAAAGTGACCTTTTGTCTAATCCAATCAGCGCACTCTTTAGCAATCGCTTTTTGTGTTAATTCATTGCGAAGTTTAATTTCAAATTCGGTACCATAAAGGCTACGTTCTCGATTAAGGCGTGGTATGTAGAATTCTCTTTGTGCTTTTGGGGTTTGCTCGGTTATAAATGTTGGCGAAGTAAAGATGAAACGGAGTTCATCTATATTTTTCAACTCTTTTTTGAGTTTTTCAAAAGCAAAAAATGAAAAGCATGCGGCAACGATTGCTAATTTACTCCCTTGCTTTATTTCGCCTGATAGATCTTCTTGGAGCGTTTTCGTTATGTTATCTATGATTCCCATTGTTTTATTTTCTCTGCGATATTATCTGTACTAATGCTAACTTCCCTTATTTTAAATTAGCTTCTACAAAAAAGTATTGTCATTGGTGATTAACTACAGCGCAATTTATTGTGATATTTTTATTATTGTAAAAATGTAAATTATTGTCTAGAAATGTTTTTATCTATTTTTTGCTAAAAAGTATGGTTGTTGATAGTGGCTAAAAATTGGAAAAAATTTACCAATATGAATAAAAATCATAAGTGAATATCTCATGGTCAAAAAAAGTTAGTGTTAAGTTTAAATAATAATTAATTATCTTTTAACTCTTTCTAAAAAATACATTCACAAGTAGAAAATTTTTTATGATCAAAATAGAATTTAAATATGAAAAAACGATAGTGCAACAAATAACCTAATATTAAGTTTCTAATATATTGGTTATTTACATATAATATTTCATTTATTCAATCGATTTGCTATATATTGTTGATGTAATGATGCGATATAAGCCCGATAACTAGCTCAAACTGTATTTTAAAAGTGATTAAGTATATAATGCTCCGCAAATTTAATTAATTTATATCATCTAAAATATATTTCTATGAAATCTTCAATTATCAACAAATTAGAAATGCTACAAGAGCGTTATGAAGAAGTTCAAGCATTATTGTCAGATGCTTCGGTTATTGCGGATCAAAATCGCTTTCGCACTTTGTCTAAAGAATATTCGCAATTAACAGGGGTGGTTAAGTGCTTTTCTGATTGGAAGCAAACACAAGAGGATATTGAGACAGCTAAAATGATGCTATCTGATCCTGAAATGAGTGAAATGGCACAAGAGGAGTTAAACGAAGCATTAAGTCGAGTTGAAGAACAAGAAAAGCAACTACAAGTTTTACTATTACCTAAAGATCCTAATGATGATTATAATTGTTTTATCGAAGTTAGAGCAGGAACTGGTGGTGATGAAGCGGCTATTTTTGCTGGCGACTTAGCTCGAATGTATACAAGATTTGCCGAATCACGGAATTGGCGTGTTGAGATTATGAGTGCAAATGATGGTGAACATGGTGGCTATAAAGAAGTTATTATGTTAGTTAGTGGGGATGGTGTTTATGGTAATTTAAAATTTGAATCAGGTGGACACCGAGTCCAACGTGTACCGGAAACAGAATCTCAAGGTCGTATTCATACATCTGCTTGTACCGTTGCTGTTTTACCGGAAGTCCCTGAAGCAGAAATGCCTGAAATCAACCCAGCTGATTTAAAAATTGATACCTATCGTTCATCTGGCGCAGGTGGTCAGCATGTTAATACAACAGATTCTGCTATTCGTATTACCCATATTCCTACAGGCATCGTTGTTGAATGTCAAGATGAGCGATCGCAACATAAAAACAGAGCCAAAGCAATGTCAGTTTTAGCTGCAAGAATTCAAGATGCGGAACTACGTAAGCGCCAACAAGAAGAGGCTTCAACACGTCGAAATCTATTAGGTTCAGGCGATCGTTCAGATAGAATCAGAACATATAATTATCCACAAGGTCGAGTAACCGATCATCGAATTAATTTAACGCTTTACCGTTTAGATGAAGTCATGGAAGGAAAATTAGAGATGCTAATCGATCCGATTGTGCAGGAATATCAGGCTGATCAACTAGCAGCTTTATCGGAACAAGATGAATGACATACTTACAATGGCTTAAAAGTGCCTCTCAAACCTTAACAGATAGTGAAAGCCCAAAGCGAGATGCTGAAATTTTACTGAGTTTTGTTACGCAAAAAACGCGGACATTTTTAATGGCGTTCAGTGAAACATTGCTAACTGATGATGAATTGATTGCTCTATCTAAATGTTTAGAACGCAGGAAAAATGGTGAGCCTATCGCTTATATAACTGGCGAAAAAGAGTTTTGGTCTTTAAAGTTTAATGTTTCTAACGTCACTTTAATACCTAGACCGGATACTGAAAAATTAGTTGAATTAGGTTTAGAGTACCTTCCTAAAGTGCCTTGTGAAGTATTGGATCTTGGCACGGGAACAGGCGCGATAGTTATTGCAATGGCAACCGAACGTCAAGACTGTTTATTTACCGCAATTGAAAAAAATAAAGATGCCCTAATCTTAGCTCAAAAAAATGCTGCTCAAATCGGGGTGAATAATGTTTATTTTTTACAAGGTGATTGGTACAAACCAATAAAGAATAGAAAGTTTTCAATGATTGTCAGTAATCCTCCTTATATTGAGCCAACAGACATCCACTTATCCCAAGGCGATGTACGCTACGAACCAAGAAGCGCATTAGTTTCTGAAGATGATGGTTTAGCTGATATTAAACTAATTGTACAAGGTGCAACTAAGCACTTAAACCAATATGGGTGGTTACTAATAGAACATGGTTGGAAACAAGGTGAGGCAGTGCAAACTGTTTTTAAACAACACGGATTTCAATTAGTAGAAACCTTCACCGACTACAGTGGTAATGATAGAGTTACCCTTGGTCGCTGGTTTAAACCTTAACTAGGAAAATTTTATGATGCAGCAAAAAAAAGTAAACATTGGTGACATTACTGTCGCTAATGATCTACCCTTTGTACTATTTGGTGGTATGAATGTGCTTGAATCTCGTGATTTGGCGATGAAAATCTGTGAACATTATGTCACCGTTACCAATAAACTAAATATTCCTTATATTTTTAAAGCCTCTTTTGATAAAGCAAATCGCTCATCAATTCATTCCTATCGTGGACCAGGATTAGAAGAAGGGCTAAAAATATTCCAAGAGCTTAAACAACAATTTGGCGTTAAAATTATTACTGATGTACATACTGAAGCACAATGTCAACCCGTTGCTGATGTGGTTGATGTAATTCAATTACCTGCCTTTTTAGCAAGACAAACTGATTTAGTTGTTGCAATGGCTAAAACAGGCGCAGTAATTAATGTCAAAAAACCACAATTTGTTAGTCCAGGGCAGATGGGTAATATTGTTGAAAAATTTGAAGAGGCTGGTAACAATCAAATCATCCTTTGTGATCGTGGTAGCTGTTTTGGTTATGACAACTTAGTGGTTGATATGCTTGGTTTTAACATTATGAAAAAAGCAAGCAAAGGGTCACCAGTTATTTTTGATGTTACTCACGCTCTTCAATGCCGTGATCCTATGGGAGCAGCATCAGGTGGACGTCGTGGCCAAGTAACTGAACTTGCACGCTCGGGCATGGCTGTTGGTATTGCTGGGTTATTTTTAGAATCCCACCCAGATCCAAGTCATGCAAAATGTGATGGACCGTCAGCATTACCACTAGCAAAATTGGAACCTTTCTTAAAACAGATGAAAGCCATTGATGAACTAGTAAAAAGTTTTGATGAAATTGATACTGAACACTAAGAGTTTAATTATTTAGCTACAATTAAAAAAACGTTATTTATTATAAAGTAAACGGTATTTTTAGCATATTAATAAAAAAGAGAAACCAAATATGATTTCTCTTTTTTATTTGGTTATGTGGTCATTTTACGTCATTAATCTTTAGAAATTACTTACTTTTTAATCTTCAATTTTTCAACCACGGTAATAAATATACATAAAAAATGCCATACCCTAAATCATAGGTAGCGTGTTGATATTATAAATAAAATTGGTGATAGACTAAATATTGACACCAAACGTTCATCTAGAACATATTCATTAACATCTTCTAAAATCGTCATAACATATTAAATAATGTGACTTTAATGATTAATACTAACGTAATTTTGTACGTGGGTTGGTCATTTACAATGGGATATTTATACAAAGGTTTATATTTTAGGTGATATTTTTGTAAAAAATATTCAGGATTCTATACCGTCATAAGTTTAAAAAATTCTAAAAAAGTCCGTTATATTATTTTTTTTAATAAAAAAAGTTGTGACTTTTATCTAAAAATTAGCATAAAAATCGATCTTTTTAGTGATTATGATCACGATTTAGAGTGTTTAATTTGCTAGATAAAATATGTTTATGCATTATAAAAATACATATTTACCTCATATCTGAATTTAAATATGTTC
>NZ_LZHR01000027.1:0-18166 GCF_001690675.1 Gilliamella sp. Occ4-3 | reverse complement strand
AGTCCTTTTTATGTAGTTGACATTAATATAAAAAAAAGAATTTTCTTGCCTAGATTACACCATGAAGTGCAATTCTTCTTAACTCCTTAGAATAAAAATCGGCAGGGCTTTTAAACTTATGCCGTTTTCTTGGGCGTGTGTTCAATAGATATTGTATTTTCTTTATCTGTTTGTCGTCAACTAATGAAATGGCCGCTGACTTAGGTATAAACTGACGTATTAAGCCATTGGTGTTTTCATTTGTGCCTCTTTGCCAGCTTTTATAAGGCTCCGCAAAGTACACGGTAGTATTTAAATAATGCTCAATAGCATGATGATAATTAAATTCGGTTCCATTATCAAAGGTGATGCTTTTAACCATTTTTTTAAACGGCGTTAGCAATTTTATTATCATATCTCTCGTTTCGGAGGCGGTACGTTGATTGAGGCGCCCAATTAATACTAGCCCTGTTTTTCGTTCAACTAATGTCACCAATGCTTGCTTGTCTTTACGGCTAATAATCGTATCTCCCTCCCAATGTCCTCGCGTTTTCCGGCTTTCTACATAACTTGGACGTTGTTTAATTGACCGTTTATATCGGCGGTCTCCTTCTTTAATACTCGGTGCCTTACAATGCCTATAGGCTTTGCCTTTTCGCCTTAGATAAGGTTTGAATTGTTCATAGCGCGCTTTATTTTGATAAAGATAGTTATAGATTGATTGGACGCTGACTTTCTTTAAACGTGCTGCAATCTGCTCTGGGCTGTAATAAAGCATGAGGTATTTTTCAACTTGACGCCATACCGAAGACTCTATTTCCTTACCATTACCGCTGTTTTTTCGCCTTTTCCTAGCTAGGGTTACCGCATCATGTGCTTGATAGGCTTGATTAGGTTTTGAGTTTCTTTTTATCTCTCGACTTATTGTCGAAGGATGTCTATTGAGTAGCTGGGCTATCTCTTTTTTATTCTTTCCGGCTTGTAATAATACGAAAATCTGGTATCTTTCCTTCCTAGAAAGGTGATTATAATACATAGCAATCTCCAAACTGTGGTGGTACGAAGGTGCTAGTATAAATCACCTTTCTACTTTCTTCACTCCACCGTGTTTAAAATTGCACTTCATGTTTGAATCCAGGTTGCTCAAGAATATAAATAGTTGCTATTGTAGCTATTATCGCGATTAAAGTCATAGCAGGTTACTTAAGTTAGGTATTGGTGGATGTGTTTATGCTACCAACCGTACTTTTTATTCCTTAAACTGTTTTATATTGAACAATATTTCTTTATTTTGTTAATAAAATTTTTTTCTAAAGATAAAATTTAGTAGATGTTTTTGCTTGCTAAGTAAAAACACAATACCTTCATAGCGATAATTAACCATTGATTGCTTAAACAAGTACTAATTAAATTCCACCTAACTCTACCACAATTGAAATAACTTTACACATTCTACAATATAGTTAAGAATAAAATTATTTTAATATCAAAAATCATAAACTTTCTATAAGGAATTTTTAGAATGAAAACAATTGGTTTAATCGGGGGTATGAGTTGGGAAAGTACAACAACTTATTATCAAGTTATTAATCAAACTATTGCTAAATCATTAGGAGGCCTGCATTCAGCAAAAACGATTTTATATAGCGTTGATTTTCAAGAAATTGAAAGTTGCCAAGCTAATAATGAGTGGAACAAAAGCGCAGAAATTTTAATTGATGCGGCTAAAAGAGTTGAATTAGCTGGTGCAGATTTTATTGTTATTTGTACCAATACTATGCATAAAGTTGCAGATCAAATCCAAAAAGCAATTAATATTCCGATTATTCATATTGCCGATGTGACAGCTAAACATTTACTCGCACAAAATATTAAATCGGTCGCTTTGTTAGGTACTAAATATACAATGGAGCAGGACTTTTATAAATCTAAACTGATCGATAAAAATTTAAATGTGTTTATTCCAGAGGTTCAAGATAGAAATATCATTAATGAGATCATTTATGATGAACTTTGCAAAGGTATTATTCAACTTGGTTCTAAGCAAGCCTATCTTAATATTGTTGATAAACTCATTAAAAATGGCGCAGAAGGTGTTATTTTAGGCTGTACGGAAATTGGGTTATTAATCTCTCAATCCGATCGTAATATACCTTTTTTTGATACAGCCTTAATTCACGCGCAAGAGGCAGCATTACTTGCAATAAGTTAATAAGTTATTCTTCGTTGGTATATTCTAGTATATCACCTGGTTGGCAATCTAGATGTTTGCAGATTGCTTCGAGTGTTGCTAGTCTAAATCCTTTTACTTTACCTTGCTTAAGTAATGATAAATTTTGTTCTGTAATACCAACTGCTACCGCTAGATCTTTTGATTTAACTTTACGTTTAGCAAGCATTACGTCTAAATTTATTATAATTGGCACATATGACTCCTTTTAAATAAATTGTTTATTTTCTTCAGCTAGTTGGCAGGCCTTTTTTAGTATTTGACCAATGAGCATAATACTAATCGCAAGAAATAACGTTATAATTTCATCACTAGAAAAAGAAATAGAAAAGTAACGTGCTGATTCCTCTTGATTATAAGTTAAGATCGTTGTTAATAACGGTTCAGATAAAAAACTTATAACCACCCAACAAACAAGCAATTTGCCAAAGATGTAACAATGGTTGGCTGATTTTACTGAGAAATATTCGGATTGACTGTAATTGATAAACAGTAGTCTAAGTTGATAAAACGCATAAACTAAAAGAAGTATTAATGAAGTATCCATTAATGTTGCAATAGCCGCTTGCCATCCAGATAAAGATACAGGATCAACATTCTCCCACCCACCAGAGGAGAAAATAAACCCTACAAGTCCAATATCTTGCCTATCAAAAAAATAATATAAGAATGGAGATATTGCGCCAATTAACAAAATTAGAATTGGAATTAATGTTAGTAATGCCATAATTCGACAATATTGATTCAATCGAGAATGTGTTTTAGTCGTATCTGTGTTCATTTTTAAATCCTTTCGTTTTATAAAAAGTGAACACAGTATAGCATTGGGAAATTAATTAAACAATAAAAAATTAAAGTAAAACGATAATTTTTTATTTTATTATTTTTAATTATAAAAACTAAATATTAAATAAAATTACTTTATAATCATTTGATTTCACTAAAAAATAATTAGATATAAATTAATTAAAATCAATGTTATATATGAAAAAGTTTGTTCGAAAAAATACAACGATTTTACAATCTCAAAAGGAATCTTGTTCTGCAAGGGTTGCTTGTACAATCCTTAGTGCATTGAAAGTTTCCTTTACATCGTGTACGCGAATAATTTTTGCTCCTTTCATTGCCGCAATTACTGCACATGTAATACTACCGAGTGTACGTTCTTGCGGTGGTACATTTAATACTTGTCCTATCATGGATTTTCGGGACATGCCTACTAATAAAGGAAGGTTTAAGTGGTGAAACCGTTCAAGTGTTGCTAATAGCCGGTAATTGTGCATTAGTGTTTTACCAAATCCAAAACCAGGGTCGAGTATGATTTTTTGACGGTCAATACCCTCATTTATGCAGCGTTGGATCTGTTTTGTAAAAAAATTATCAACTTCTTGATAGATATCTAGCTCATAGTATGGCGCATTTTGCATAGTTTTAGGGTCTCCTTGCATATGCATAATGCAAACAGGCAATCCTGTTTGTGCAGCTGCTTCAACCGCACCTGGTTCTGTTAAAGCTCTAATATCATTAATTAGATGGGCCCCTGCTTTGGCCGATTCGGTCATGACTTGTGGTTTTGATGTATCAACCGAAATCCAAACATCAAAATAATGGGCAATTTTTTCAACTAATGGAATAACACGGTTAAGCTCTTCATCGACAGACACTTCAGTTGCACCAGGGCGTGTTGATTCGCCGCCGACATCAATAAATGTTGCACCAGCTTGGATCATACTGTCAACTCGACGCATAGCATCATCAAGGTTGTTATAATTACCACCGTCAGAAAATGAATCTGGCGTCATATTAACGATGCCCATCACTTGTGGAAATGAAAGATCTATCACATGATTTTGAAAATGTATTTCCATGATTAAAAGCCCTATTTGATTAAAATTAGTGATGCAGTTGTTTAAATGATCTTCAAAATTATTAAGCATAATTAAAGTGAAATTTTCAATATAATCGTTGCTTTATTCCTGCAATTTATTGATAAGCTATTTTTAGTTTACCGATAAAAAACGCGCCGTAAGCGCGTTATATATTATTAAAGAAATTAACTTTTTGATTGTAGTGGTGTATCACTACCTCCATTTGCTGCTTTTTCATCGCTTTCCGTCCAATCATCAGGTGGTGTGACCGGTTGACGATTCATAAGTTCATCAATTTGTTGTTTATTGATTGTTTCATATTTTAGCAGTGCATCTTTCATGGCGTGAAGAATATCAATATTTTCAGTTAGGATCGTTTTTGCACGTTGATAGTTACGTTGAATAATAGCGTCAACTTCTTCATCAATAATTTGAGCTGTACTATCTGAGATTTTTTTCAAAGGCCCATAAGATGATTCTTCGTACTCAAATAATACAGGTGGTAAACGTTCTGAGAATCCCCATTGGGTTACCATTGCTCGAGCAACATTAGATGCATATTGAATATCACTTGATGCCCCCGACGTAATTTTATCTTCACCAAAGACTAATCCTTCAGCAATTCGGCCTGCATAAGCGGTAGAAATTTTTGATTCTAATTGAGTTCGGCTTTGGCTAATTTGGTCACCTTCAGGTAAAAAGAATGCTACACCTAATGCGCGCCCACGAGGGATAATAGTTACTTTATGAAGTGGATCATGATCTGGCACAAGATAGCCAACAATCGCATGTCCAGCTTCGTGATAAGCAGTATTAGTTAATTGTTCTTTCGTCATAGATAATGAACGGCGTTGAGTTCCCATATTGATTTTGTCTTTGGCTTCCTCAAATTCTTCCATGGTAACTACTCGTTTGTTTCGACGTGCAGCAAATAAAGCTGCTTCGTTAACTAAATTAGCAAGTTCTGCACCAGAGTAATTTGGTGTGCCACGAGCTAATACCGATAAGTTGACATCAGAACCTAACGGAACTTTGCGTACATGAACGGCAAGAATTTGTTCACGGCCTTTCATGTCTGGTAAACCAATTTGCACTTGGCGGTCAAAACGTCCAGGACGGAGTAACGCCGAATCTAAAATATCAACTCGGTTAGTTGCCGCGATGATAATAATGCCGCTATTAGCCTCAAACCCATCCATTTCAACCAACATTTGGTTTAATGTTTGTTCTCGTTCATCATGACCGCCCATTGAGCCAGCACCACGCTTGCGTCCGACGGCATCAATTTCGTCAATAAAGATAATACAAGGTGCGTGTTTACGTGCTTGTTCAAAGAGATCTCGCACTCGCGAAGCCCCCACTCCCACAAACATCTCAACAAAGTCAGAACCTGAAATGCTAAAAAAAGGCACATTGGCTTCACCTGCAATAGCTCTTGCTAGTAAAGTTTTACCTGTTCCAGGAGGTCCTACCATTAAAATCCCTTTTGGTATGCGTCCTCCCAATTTTTGATATTTGCCTGGATCGCGTAAAAAGTCGACAACTTCGGTGACTTCTTGTTTTGCTTCTTCACTTCCGGCAACATCGGTAAATTTTGTTTTGACTTGGTCTGGCGTTAGCATTTTTGCTTTACTTTTACCAACTGACATTGGTCCACCTTTACCACCACCTTGCATTTGACGCATCATAAAGAGCCAAAAACCAATAAGCAAAATCATCGGAAACCAAGAGATAAGAATGCTGGTGATTAAGTTTGGTCTTTCATCAGGTTTACCATAAACAGGTACTTTATTGGCCAATAAATCATCCATTAATTTTCCATCAAGGTAAGGGATATATGTAGTGTAATTGCCTTTATTTTTAGTTGTGGCAACAATTTCTCGTCCGTTAATATGCACTTCTTGGAGATTACCAGCTGCGATATCGGAATTAAATTGGGTATAATTGACTTGAGGTCCACTATTAGATATTGCGCTGAATTGGCTAAATCCAACAATCAATGCTACAGCGATAATTCCCCAGATCAGTAAATTCTTTATCATGTCGTTCAAAAGAAAAACCTCTCATAAAAATTAACAGTTACGACTAAATTTAACAAAGTATGGTACTACAAAATTATACAACTGGCTACTTCATACCCATTGCAACAATATAAACTTCTCGAGATCGTGTTCGTGAGGCTTCAGGCTTACGAATTTTGACCGTTTTAAACATTGAACGGACTTGCTTTAGGTACTCTTCAAATCCTTCACCCTGAAACACTTTAACAATAAAATTACCATTAAGAGCAAGCACGTCTTTACACATGTCTAACGCTAGTTCAACTAAATACATTGCTCTTGGTATATCAACTGCGGGTTGCCCACTCATATTTGGTGCCATGTCTGACATGACTACTTGGACTTTTTCTTTGCCAACCCGTTCAAGTAACGCTTTTAAAACTGCTTCATCCCGAAAATCGCCTTGAAGAAAGTCAACGCCAACAATGGGATCCATGGGAAGTAAGTCACAGGCAATAATACGCCCTTTATTGCCGATAAGCGATGCGACATATTGTGACCAACCGCCTGGGGCTGCACCTAAATCAACAACCGTTATTCCCGGCTTAAATAATTTGTCACTTTTTTGAATTTCTTCAAGTTTGAACCAAGCTCTAGATCGGAGCCCTTTTTTGTGTGCTTGTTGTACAAAGCGATCATTAAAATGCTCATTGAGCCAACGTGTTGAACTTGCTGAGCGTTTTTTATTACTCACAACTAATAAATTCCTTAATGTAAAAGGTCACTTCATTGATTACAAACATATATAAGGGTAGAATAGCAAAATTACAACTTAATGTGATAAAAATTTAATGAATTTATCAAATAAACAAAAACAGTATTTAAAAAGTGAAGCTCATCATTTAAAACCTATAGTGATGATTGGGGCTAATGGATTTACCGAGGGTGTACTTGCCGAGATTGACAATGCTTTAAATTTCCATGAGTTGATTAAAATTAAGGTTTCTGCTGAAGATCGTGAAACAAAAAGACTTATTTGTGATGCAATTGTACGCGAAACAAAAGCGTTAGCAGTGCAATTGGTTGGTTCTAATTTCACTATTTTTAGACCAAGCGAAGATAAGAAAATTTCCCTACCTAAATAAATGTAACAGGGCTTAGCCCTGTTACATTTATCATCTGCTTTTGTAAGTGGTTTATTTAATAATTAGATATATTCAACTTTAACAATATCAAATTCTACATCACCCCCTGGGGTTTTAATTTGTACTGTATCACCATCTTCTTTGCCAATTAACCCTCTGGCAATAGGTGAGTTGACTGAAATTAGATTTTGTCTGTAGTCAGCTTCATCATCACCGACTATGCGATATGTTGTCTCTTCGTCCGTTTCAATATTTATTACTGTTACTGTAGCGCCAAAAATAATACGACCAGTATTTTTTACTTTGGTAATATCAATAATTTGAGCTTGTGATAATTTACCTTCGATTTCTTGAATACGACCCTCACAAAAACCTTGCTGTTCTCTTGCTGCATGGTATTCAGCGTTTTCCTTTAAATCGCCATGAGCTCTTGCCTCTGCTATTGCTGCCGTTATTTGTGGTCTTTTAACATTTTTTAGCTCTTCTAATTCGGCTCGTAATAGTTCAGCTCCCTTTACTGTCATTGGGATTTGTTTCATCTAGGTATCTCCCGTTTTTACTTATTTTAGTAAATAAAAATAATTATCCCTTATCTTAATCAAAAGAAAGAGAAAGTTAATTGTTTTTTGTTTATTTAAAAACGTTAAAGTGAATATTTATATATTAACTGTAAAGTTAGTTTAATAACAAATCATTTATACTGAAAATGAGATGATATTTTTATAAAAATCGGTTATCGTAATATAACTATTTAGTAGTTCATTATAATAATTACATTTATTTATGCGGCAATTCCGATTTTATATAATCATTTCTCTGTCCATCGTTTGGTTTTTTTTATTGTTGTCTTATTTTATTTTACAAACTTCGTTTGGAGCAAAAATAGTTAGTTATCAGTTATCTAAATTAAGTTCATATACAATCTCAATCGGCAGTGTTCATCACTCTTTTTCAAATTTTTATGAATTGGTTTTTGATGATGTTGTTGTCAATGATAATAATCAAGAGATTGTTAATGTTCCTAAATTAGTTGTAGGGTTGGATAAAAGTAATTTATGGCAATTAAGCCATTTTAATTATGTTACTGTCATTAATGGTACTATTAATAATACTCAATTCAAGCATTACGCTTTTTCAACAAACACACTAAAATTTGTTAATTCAACCGTTAATATTTTTGCTAATAATGGAAAAGACAAACTTTCTTTCTTCAAAATCAATGGAGGGATTCAACCTTTTTTTTCATCAGGGGTAGATAAATATCGATTTGATTTTTCCTCACAAGAAACTTTAGTGAATGAAATGCCAATAAAGTCCTTGCTCATTCAAGGGTTTTATCGAGATGGTATTACAACCATTACTAATTTAGGTGGAAATATTAATGAAGGATTTTTTGTCAGTAAATTAAAAATACAGGCCGACAATATTTTAGATATCGAACAATTAAAGTTGCATAATATACATTTTCAATCAACTGATGATGATTTTTTTGATAGATATTCTCATGTCCTTCCAAAGTTAATAATCAAACAATTATCGATACAGGAAAGTAGTATTCAGTTGCCTAGTTTTTTAATGGAAAAAGGCAATATTGAAGCGACGAATCTTCGTTATGATGGGCAATGGCATTTCGAACAGGGCTCCTTTATTTTTACTGCCGAGGAACTAGTTTGGCATAATCAGTTATTTTCGTCGGTATTAGCACAATTATCATTTCAAAACCAAGAAGCGACAATTCAAAAAGTACTAGCAAAATGGAATAAAGGTAGTATAAATTTTTCTGGTAAGTGGAAAGATAATATCTTACATTTAGAGCAATTAACTTTAGCAGATATTTTTTATGAGATTCCTGAAAATCTGGAACAGATTTTGTTACCTAAAATTTTTAGAAATATTAAGCTTGATAAGCTGACTATTTTTCAAAGTTTGATAATTAGAAAACAGAACGATTTTCCTTTTAGTCTATATAATTTTCAAGCTTCAGGTAAAGATATTACTTTAGCAAAAGCGCAAAAATTAGGGGTATTTTCAGGAACTGTCTTTTTTAAATCTGAAAAAGCTTCGTTAAATCGGATTGATATTCGTTATCCAGATCTTGTTCTCAAATTTGATTCTGATAACCATCCTTTATTAACTTTTAGTTCTTCAGTTAATGGGGGAATAATTGAGTCAAGAGTAACAGTTGATTTATCACAAAATGAACCGTTATCTTTGCAATTTGATGCTTATGGAGTAACAAGCTCACTACTAGAAAATTGGAAATTGATAAAACAACCACCAAATGCTATGAATTATTCAGCTAATTTACATGGTAAATTACAACCATTTAATTTCTCAGGTAAATTATCGGCAAATGGAAATGATTATATCATTAATCTTGCGCATTGATTTTTACAAGAGCATCCTTATATAACATCGTTAAGATGTTTAAGTTATTATGTTCATTTGAGCTTAAAAAACTCAATAATAAGTAATATGAGGTAGTAATAGTGCTTATAAGATTAGATAAATGGCTTTGGGCGGCAAGATTTTATAAGTCTCGATCGTTAGCACGAGAAATGATTGACGGTGGTAAAGTGCATTATAATGGTCAACGTACCAAACCAAGTAAGCTTGTTGAAGTCGGTGCAATCTTAACGCTTCGTCAAGGCTCTGATCAAAAAACAGTTCGCGTTTTAGCCATTAGTGAACAACGAAGAACGGCTATTGAAGCCCAACAGCTTTATCAAGAAACTCCTGATAGCATTACAAAACGAGAAAAAATAGCACAA
Organism: Gilliamella sp. Occ4-3; assembly: GCF_001690675.1. NCBI lineage: Bacteria > Pseudomonadati > Pseudomonadota > Gammaproteobacteria > Orbales > Orbaceae > Gilliamella > Gilliamella sp. Occ4-3. The sequence continues at coordinate 8,173 of NZ_LZHR01000027.1, read as the reverse complement.
GCGCGTAAACTTAATGCATTGACAATGCCGCATCCAGATAGACGGCCTGATAAAAAGGAACGGCGTAATTTGATTAAATTTAAATATGATAGGCAACAAGATGGTAATGATTAATATGGATACTTTAAATCGTTTTTTGTTTGATAATCACCCTATTCGTGGTGAAATTACTCGTCTGGAACAGACATATCAAGCGATTTTAGATAATCATACTTATCCAATAGCAGTACAAAAATTGCTTGGTGAATTATTGGTTGTAACTAGTTTATTAACAGCAACACTAAAATTTGAAGGCGATATTGCTGTTCAGTTACAAGGTGATGGAGCGTTATCTTTAGCGGTTGTTAATGGTAATGATCAACAGCAGCTACGCGGTATAGCTCGGGTTAGTGGTGAAATCGCTGATAATGCAACACTTAAAGAGATGGTGGGTAATGGCTATGTCGTTATTACTATCACCCCTAAAAATGGTGAACGTTATCAAGGTATCGTTGGGCTGGAAAAAGATACACTTATTGGTTGTATCGAAAATTATTTTATGCAATCAGAACAGCTCCCAACTCGTCTATTTGTAAAAACAGGTGTACATGATAATAAACCAATAGCAGCAGGTATTTTATTGCAAGTTTTACCTGCTAATGAAAATACAGTTGAATCATTTGAACATCTTAGCGCTTTAACTGAGACAATCACTAGTGATGAGTTATTTCAACTTTTTACTGATGAGATTTTATATCGTTTATATAATCAAGAAGAAGTACGTCTTTTTGAAACGCATGATATTACTTTTAAGTGTGGATGTTCACGTCAACGTTGTGAAGATAGTTTAATGACTTTACCAGCTAATGAGATTGATGAAATCCTAAAGGAAAACGAGGGGAAGATTGATATCCATTGTGATTATTGTGGAAAGCATTATCTGTTTGATGCAATTGATATTGCTGAAATTAGAAGTAAAAGTAACCTAAATTATCATTGATCTTAATAGAAAAATACCACTAAGGTTATTAACACCTTAGTGGTAAAGTGAAATATAGGGAATTAAACCCGTGTTCAATTTAACAGAATAGAAAAAAGATACCAACCTATTTTATCGATTTTATATAAAAATTTTGTAAAGTAAATTTACAAAGCTATTTTACATTGAAATTAATAAAAAATTTTTTAGCCTTAACTTTTTAAAATTCATAAAAATTATTTTTATTTACTTCCTACATAAATATCTTCAACAATGGCGTGTTGATTTACGATTCTCCATTTAATATTAAAATGGTAAAGTGCAAGTCCGTATGCTTGTTCATTAATGTTTTTTTGTTTATAGGCTGGTCTTGGATCTTGGGATATTACTTGTGTAATTAATTCGGCGAGTTGAGGATAACTTTGTTTTTGTAAATCCAAAGATAATCGTGCTTTTTGTGAGAACTCTACTGTTATTTTTTTTTCAGGAGTAGATTGTGCGTATCCTGCAAGTGCTTCTGAGTGGCTATCGGAATAAGGGAGATAAGGCTTGATATCAATAATTGGTGTGCCATCGACTAAGTCGAGACTTCCTAATTTTAAGACTACTTGCTTATTTTCTATGATGATATCTTTTAACTCTACTGCTGAAAGCCCAATATGATTAGGTCTAAATGGCGATCGTGTAGCAAACACTCCCATTGTTTTATTTCCACCTAAACGAGGAGGGCGAACGGTTAATCTCCATTTTTCAGGAGCAACATGGTGAAATAGGAATAATAACCATAAATGTGAAAATTGTTCTAATCCTTTTACACTGATAGGGTCATTATAAGGTGCTAATAAATAAAGTTCCCCTTGTCCTGCACTAACTAGATTGGGTTGTCTTGGTACAGCAAATTTTTCACTATACGGTGAGCGGATAATGCCGATTGGTTCAATTTGATATGTCATTATTGGTCGATAATTTTATTTATGAGTAGCAGTTTTGTTAAGTCATTTTATTATTATCTCTATTTCCGCCGATCGATACAAAGATCGGCGGATTTAATATTAGTCTAATATTTATTTATAAATTGTTACCAACCGCGAATAGCTCCACCATTAAAAATTTGGTCAGCTTTTTGTGCAACAGCTTCGGTTTGGTATGCTTTAACAAAATTTTTCACATTTTCATTATCTTTATCCACTTCACGCGAAACAATAATGTTAACATATGGTGATTCTTTATCCTCAACAAAAATACCATCTTTACTTGGTGTTAAGTTTGCTTGTCCTGCAAATGCGTTATTGATGATTGCAAGATCAACTTGGGCATCATCCAATGAACGAGGTAACATTGGGGCTTCGAGTTCTAAAATATTGTAGTTATAAGGGTTACTGGTAATATCAAGTACAGTTGGTAGTAAACCTTTAGACTTATCAACCGTAATCATCCCTTCATGTTGTAATAATAGTAGTGCTCGTCCTAAGTTTGTAGGATCGCTAGGAATAGCAATCGTTGAGTTAGCAGGAATGAAATATGCTTCACCGCGTGGTGAAGTGACTTTTACCCCTTCGCCTATTTGTATTGATTCATCAATTGGTTTTAGTTTATGAGAATAGCTTGCAATAGGATAAACAAATGAATTACCTACTACAGCTAATTTATAGCCACGTTCTTTTATTTGTTCATCTAAAAAAGGCTTATGCTGGAAAGCATTAACATCAATTAAACCATCGTTTAATGCTTGGTTTGGAATAACATAATCGCTGAAAATTATGAGCTCAACATCCAGATTATAAAGTTCTTTAGCTTGTTGTTTAGCAACTTCGGCTACTTCTTCTTCAGGACCAGAGATTACTCCAACTTTGAGTGTACTAAGTGTAGGTTCAGCTAAATTTTTATTTGTTACTCCTGACTGTTTATTATTATCACAACCAGTTAAAAAAAACGCACTCACCAATGTGGTGATTAATGCTAGTTTTTTAATCGACATAATTTTCTCCAAATTTATTGATGAGATACACGTTTAACAATTTTATTGCCAATAAATTGAATAATAAAGACAATAATAACTAATATAATTAAAATGATATTCATCATATCATAATTATGACCTTCATACCCATATCGTTTTGCAAGATCGCCTAGTCCTCCAGCACCAACAACTCCAGCCATCGCAATATAACCAGTTAGTGTGATTAACGAGATCGTCATACTATTGACGATTACAGGCAAGGATTCAGGTAATAAAACTTTGTATATAATCTGCATAGGTGTTGCTCCCATAGAACGAGCTGCCTCAATTAATCCCTTTGGAAGATCGAGTAATGCATTTTCAATCATTTGGGCAATTAAAGGAGCAACACCTATGCTTAGGGGGACAATAGCTCCTTCTCTACCTAAATAAGTTCCTTTACCTGTAATAAATTCCATTATATTCATTGTAAACGGCTGAATCCAAACAATTAATATAATAAAAGGGATTGAACGAAATACATTTGTTACAAAAGAAAGGATATTATGTATAGTACTATTTCCAAGTATATTACCTTTTCGAGTTATATATAACATTACACCTAATGGTAAACCCATCAATATTCCATAAAAACCGGACAAGAAAATCATATAAATAGTATCATCAGTGGCTTCAGCTATTTTGAATAACACTGGTCCAGTAATCCCTTTAAATGATGAACAAAAAGCAACAAAATCGTTCCAAAAATTATATTGAGCTAAGTATCGAAATAATGCTTCGAAAGGTTTAAATGAAGGAATAAAATCAAACATAGCCGAGCACCTCTACTTTAGTATTATTTTTTTCTAAGAATTGAATTGCTGATGCCATACTTTTTTGTTTCCCTTTCATTTCCGCTAACATTAAGCCAAATTTGGCTCCTCCGGCATAATCCATTTGTGCACTGATAATGTTGCTATCAATTTCGAATTCTTTAGCAATTTGTGATAATAATGGTAAATCAACGGAGACTCCTGTAAATTCTAAACGTAATAACGGATTGAGTCCTTCTTTGTGTTCAGATGATAGCCTTATTAAATAATCATCTGGAATATTAAGATGTAAGGTTGATTGAATAAATTGTCGAGCAATATCTGTTTTAGCATGAGAAAACATTTCGCCAACTGATGACTGTTCAACTAGTTTGCCGTCACTTATAACAGCTACTTGGTCACAAATCTGTTTTACTACATCCATTTCGTGAGTGATTAATAAAATAGTAAGTCCTAATTTTTGATTAATATCTTTCAATAATTTCAAAATAGAACGGGTTGTTTCGGGATCAAGTGCGCTAGTTGCTTCGTCGCATAAGAGCACTTTGGGATCGCTAGCTAAAGCTCTTGCAATAGCAACACGTTGTTTTTGTCCACCAGATAAATTAGTTGGATAAACATTCGCTTTTTCTGTCAATCCAACTAATTCCATAAGCTCATTTACTTTTTGCTTAATTGCTATTTTAGGCGTTTTATTTAGTTCAAGAGGGAAAGCGATATTATCAAATACAGTACGTGAAGAAAGTAGATTGAAATGTTGAAAAATCATACTAATTTTTCGGCGTATTTCAATTAATTTTCTATTAGATAGATTAGTGATCTCTTGATTATCAAAGAATATCTTCCCACTAGTCGGCTTTTCTAGTAGGTTAATGCAGCGAATAAGTGTGCTTTTCCCTGCCCCTGATTTGCCAATAACACCGTAAATTTTCCCTTGGGGAACTTGGATATTAATGTCTTTTAAAGCATAAATAGGGGTTTTATTATGCTCAAATGTTTTCGAAATATGTTGTAGTTGTATCATAATATATAAAAACAAAAGATGAATAAATGAATAAATGAATATTAAGACGTCTAGACATCTAAGTCAATCAATAATATGCTATATGAATTAGAGTAATATCTAAAATTAAAAGGAAAAAAAGTAAATATGAAGCCAGCAATTTTTTTAGATCGAGATGGTACTATTAATATAGATTATAATTATGTACATACAATTGATAAGTTCCACTTTATTGACGGTGTTATTGAGGCAATGCAAGAGCTCAAGAAAATGGGTTTTTTATTAGTCATTACAACCAATCAATCGGGGATTGCTAGAAATATATTTACTGAAGAACAATTTCATACTTTGACTGAATGGATGGATTGGTCTTTACAAGATCGTGGTGTTGATTTAGATGGTGTCTATTATTGCCCTCACGACCCGTTAGTGGATACTTGTGAATGTCGTAAGCCAAATCCAGGGATGATTCAAACAGCAGCTAAAGAACTAAAAATTGATATTGCTAATTCTTATATGGTTGGAGATAGAGTGTCTGACTTATTGTCGGGTAAAAAAGCTGGCGTTAAAAAAACTGTGCTAGTAAAAACGGGCGATACTATAACTGAAGAAGCATTAGAACAAGCTGATTGGGTTATTGATAGTTTGGCTGATCTACCAAAAAAAATAAAAAACCAATCTTGATTGTTGTTTTAACTAATACAGTGTTTATATTAAACGCTGTATTAAAGTTATACTTTTAAGTATCAGTGGAATAATGGTTAATCCAATAAAACAGGCACTAATAAAAGTAACAACAGTTATACCTAGCTGATTTGTAGAAAAAATAGTTGCCAAATATAAAAATAAGCAAAGTAATAAGTGTTACTAAGCTCCAGTATGAAAAACCAATTTTATTCTGTTTAGATGTTACAATCGGTAAATAATAAATAGTCCCACAAAACTCATACCAATTAATGAACTACCATGTTGTAATAATTTATAAATTGGAATTTTCATTTTCCCTATATTAACAGTATGTTGTAATAAACTAAAAAGTTGAACAGAACAACCTGACGGATGAGTAAAAGAGTTCCACCCAATATGAGAAATTATGCCAATAATTGCCGATGTTAAAACACTTAACCAATGCTGACAACAATATTTATTCTAGTTGAAAGTTAAATAATTAGCAAATCGCTCATAAAAGAAATTAGGTAAATTTTTAATTAAAACATTATCGAATGATAAAATGAAAAATATAAGCAATAACTAAAGTCATTGGTAAATCAAATAGAAAAATACCAGCTAGACTATGACTTAAAGCACTTTTTACCTCCATTATTAAGAAGTACTCAAAATCAAGAGCCATACTATCAATAATCAAAGCCGTCATAGAAAATAGATGAGGTTTCTTATATAAAGGTAATATGATAGCTGGATGAGCGAATGTAAAAGGCACTTTTTATTCTAACTTAATAAAGAGTGTTTAATTTAAAGCTATTTTGTTTGTTATAAGAAATATAATCGACCTACCAAAGATATTAAATATTAGAATTTGGTTTTACAACAATTCAACTTAGTTTGTTTTTAGCTCGTCTTGAGCAAAAAAAATGCAAACAAGAAAAAATGCGTAATGATCTCTTGTATAATTTTTTTAAGTCTCTATAATGCGCACCCACTGACACGCAGTCAGCGACAAGCAGACGGAAAGTTAGTGATTAAGTGAGATCAAAAATTTTAAAAAAAGATCTTGACGAATAAAAAAGGTTAGCGTAGTATACGCAACCCTTGAGACAGCGAGATAAATCAACAAAAGGTTGATAAGGAACATAAGCTGTCAGCTCTTTAAAAATAAGAAACAGACAATCTGTGTGGGCACTTGCGAGACGAAAGATTAAAGTCTACGGACTAAAAAAATTAAGTCTTGATAAGTGACACTGAAGATTCATTTGAATATGTCAGAGACAGTTATTGAGCATCAAACTTTAAATTGAAGAGTTTGATCATGGCTCAGATTGAACGCTGGCGGCAGGCTTAACACATGCAAGTCGAACGGTAACATGAGTGCTTGCACTTGATGACGAGTGGCGGACGGGTGAGTAAGGTATGGGGATCTGCCGAATGGAGGGGGACAACAGTTGGAAACGACTGCTAATACCGCATAAAGTTGAGAGACCAAAGCATGGGACCTACGGGCCATGCGCCATTTGATGAACCCATATGGGATTAGCTAGTTGGTGTGGTAAAGGCTCACCAAGGCGACGATCTCTAGCTGGTCTGAGAGGATGACCAGCCACACTGGAACTGAGACACGGTCCAGACTCCTACGGGAGGCAGCAGTGGGGAATATTGCACAATGGGGGGAACCCTGATGCAGCCATGCCGCGTGTATGAAGAAGGCCTTCGGGTTGTAAAGTACTTTCGGTGATGAGGAAGGTGATGAATCTAATAGGTTTATTAATTGACGTTAATCACAGAAGAAGCACCGGCTAACTCCGTGCCAGCAGCCGCGGTAATACGGAGGGTGCGAGCGTTAATCGGAATGACTGGGCGTAAAGGGCATGTAGGCGGATAATTAAGTTAGGTGTGAAAGCCCTGGGCTCAACCTAGGAATTGCACTTAAAACTGGTTAACTAGAGTATTGTAGAGGAAGGTAGAATTCCACGTGTAGCGGTGAAATGCGTAGAGATGTGGAGGAATACCGGTGGCGAAGGCGGCCTTCTGGACAGATACTGACGCTGAGATGCGAAAGCGTGGGGAGCAAACAGGATTAGATACCCTGGTAGTCCACGCTGTAAACGATGTCGATTTGGAGTTTGTTGCCTAGAGTGATGGGCTCCGAAGCTAACGCGATAAATCGACCGCCTGGGGAGTACGGCCGCAAGGTTAAAACTCAAATGAATTGACGGGGGCCCGCACAAGCGGTGGAGCATGTGGTTTAATTCGATGCAACGCGAAGAACCTTACCTGGTCTTGACATCCACAGAATCTTGTAGAGATACGAGAGTGCCTTCGGGAACTGTGAGACAGGTGCTGCATGGCTGTCGTCAGCTCGTGTTGTGAAATGTTGGGTTAAGTCCCGCAACGAGCGCAACCCTTATCCTTTGTTGCCATCGATTAGGTCGGGAACTCAAAGGAGACTGCCGTTGATAAAGCGGAGGAAGGTGGGGACGACGTCAAGTCATCATGGCCCTTACGACCAGGGCTACACACGTGCTACAATGGCGTATACAAAGGGAGGCGACCTCGCGAGAGTAAGCGGACCTCACAAAGTACGTCTAAGTCCGGATTGGAGTCTGCAACTCGACTCCATGAAGTCGGAATCGCTAGTAATCGTGAATCAGAATGTCACGGTGAATACGTTCCCGGGCCTTGTACACACCGCCCGTCACACCATGGGAGTGGGTTGCACCAGAAGTAGATAGCTTAACCTTCGGGAGGGCGTTTACCACGGTGTG
>NZ_LZHR01000026.1:0-5062 GCF_001690675.1 Gilliamella sp. Occ4-3 | reverse complement strand
TCATAAAATCCATTGACCAACATTCACCTTGTTTATTAGGCACCAATAGCTTTTCCGGGCATCGTGGAGGAATGCGTTTTTTTCGTTTTACTCTGAGATTAAGCTTTAATTCACAATACACCCGATAAACACGCTTATGGTTCCATTGATAGCCGAGCTTTCTGATACGATTAAAGCATTTAGGAAAGCCCCAGCGTAAATGCCGGTCTGTGATAGCATTCAATACCGAAACAATCACCGAATCATCCTGTAACTTAGGTTGATAATAGTAAGCACAACGGCTTAAGCCAACAATGGCACAACTCATAGCAATAGTAACTGAATGATTTTGTTGTAGTTGCTGTGCCCACGTTTTACGTGCCTTTGTGGGCACTAAAGCTTTTTTATGATTTCTTCCTGAAGCTGTGATTTTAAGCTAAGCTCGGCAAACATCTGCTTAAGTTTGCGGTTTTCAGCCTCCAGCTCTTTTAAGCGTTTGATATCCGAAGTTTCCATTCCGCCGTATTTTTCCCGCCATTTATAAAAAGTTGAATTACCCATGCCATATTTACGGCAGAGTTCCTTGACAGGAATACCTGCTTCAGCTTCTTTTAAAATAGCGACGATTTGATGTTCAGTCATTTTTTTCATAATTAAATCCCCTTTTACTTTTATCATAGATAATTTTCTACTTTTTTGCTGTACTATTTTAGGGGATAGTTACAGCAAAATTTGCGTTTGCTTATTTGCACAACCGCAAAGACAAAAAATAAAGATAAAAACAAGTTTTTTCATTAGGGTTTTCCTACTTCAAATATTTAGACAAGGATGAATCAATATTTTATGTTATCCATTTCCTGTAAACTTATTGATTTTTTTAATATACAAGAATAAGTAAAATTAAAGAACAGACTTTTTGACCTCCAATCAAATTTTCGATGCTTCTTCTTTGGCTTGATGAATGATGGCTTTAGCTATCCATTGCGATAGTGATATTACATTTTGATCATCAAGTCCCCAGATATCCTTGAGTACCATAAATATTTCAGAACCGTAAATAATTGAAATAGCATAAACTACTTTATCATAAAGCTCATTTGGTAGTTCAGCTTTGAGTGGGGATAATATTGTTGTAAGAGTTTCTTTACGATTACCTCGTACCAATTTTTCGGTTTGTGGTGATAATGATGACCGTTCTGTTGCCCACTGTTGTAATGAAACCCTTAATGCTGCACGTAGTGCCCCTTCATGCTTTAGCATTTGAGGAAAAGCAAAAGCTAAAAAATCATTAATACTTTCTTCTGCATTTTGTTTTTTTGATTGCCAACTAAAAATAGGTTCTAATGAGCTTTCTACCACAGCTGTAATTAGAGCACTTTGTGTTGGAAAATAGCGGTATGCCGTTGCTCTGGATATACCCGATTTATCAGCAAGTTCAGTTATGGTAAGCTCACAGCCCTGTTCTAATGCTTCTAATGCAGTATTAATTAAACGCTCATAAGTCCGTTTTTTTACGCCAACATATGTTGGGTGCGATACTAAAGTTTTCTGAGTCATTAGGAATATATTTAATTTATCGTAATTTTAAATATGATACTGCATTTTAATAAATTAGTTAAAATTTATCATTTCCTAAAAAAATGAGACTTAAATCTCATTTTTGATATATAATGTATGACAATTAATCACCCTTTTGTTACAAATATTTACCTAATTAACTCATTTAGGAGTAATAAATGGCATCAACTAGTACAATTTATTTAGTTACTACATTAGACACCAAAGGGCAAGAAATCGTTTATATTAAAAATATTCTTGATTCAAAAAATCTCAACTGCAAAATTATTGATGTTTCTACACAATCTCATCAATTTAATCATTTAGCAACTATCACGGCAGAAACCGTTGCAAGTTGCCATCCAGGCGGTAAACAGGCTGTTTTTTGTGGCGATAGAGGTAAAGCAATTGTTGCAATGGCCGAAGCTTTCAAATTGTTTCTGATGACTCAAAACGATGTAGAAGCCATACTAGGTTTAGGGGGGTCGGGAGGAACTGCATTAATTACTCCAGCCATGCAATCACTAGCGGTAGGAATTCCTAAACTAATGGTATCAACAATGGCATCTGGTGATATTTCTGGTTATATCGGTGCAAGTGATATTGCAATGATGTATTCGGTTACTGATATTGCTGGAATTAATGTCATATCTAGGAAAGTTTTAACCAATGCAGCTAATTTTATTGCTGGCTCAATTCTATTTAAAACCCAAGATACGATTGAAGATAAGCCTGCAATTGGTTTAACTATGTTTGGTGTCACAACTAAATGTGTTCAATCTGTATCAACTAAATTAAACGGGCAATATGATTGTTTGGTTTTTCATGCAACAGGCAGTGGTGGCAAAGCAATGGAAAAACTAGCTGATAGCCATTTATTGCACGGTGTGCTTGATATTACAACAACGGAAGTATGTGATTATTTATTTGGCGGTGTTTTAGCCTGCGATGAAGATCGTTTTGGTGCCATTGCAAGAAGCCAAGTACCTTATATTGGATCGTGTGGTGCTCTTGATATGGTGAATTTTGCAAGCCCTGATACTATTCCTCAAAAATATCAAGATCGCCTATTTTATCCACATAATCCACAAGTGACATTAATGCGAACAACGCCAGAAGAAAATCAAAAAATGGCTAATTGGATAGCAAATAAACTTAATCAATGCCAAGGTTATGTCACTTTTATTATTCCTGAAGGTGGTTTTTCTGCTTTAGATATTGAAGGTGGTGCTTTTTGGTCACCAAAAGCAAATCAAGCATTTATTGATGAATTTGAAAAAACCTTTATCCAAACTCAAAAAAGAAAGTTAATAAAAACCCCTTATCATATAAACTCACCGCAGTTTTGTGATCTTATCATCAACGAATTTACAAAAATAATGAAATAAATATTTGGAGAATATTATGGGTAATCAACGTACTCAATTGTTAAAAAAATTCCACGACATGATAGCTAAAGGTCAACCAATTATTGGTGGTGGAGCTGGTACAGGATTATCAGCAAAATGTGAAGAAGCTGGTGGTATCGATCTTATTGTTATCTATAATTCAGGGCGTTACCGTATGGCAGGTAGAGGTTCATTAGCAGGATTACTTGCTTATGGCAATGCTAACGAAATTGTAATGGATATGGCTAAAGAAGTATTACCAGTAGTTAAAAATACGCCAGTACTAGCGGGTGTAAATGGCACAGATCCATTTTGTCAATTTGACCAATTTTTAGACAAATTAAAAGAAACGGGATTTGCTGGCGTGCAAAACTTTCCAACTGTTGGACTCATTGATGGCAACTTCAGAGCAAACCTCGAAGAAACAGGTATGGGATACGCTTTAGAAGTCGAAATGATTCGCAAAGCACATGAAAAAGATCTGCTTACAACACCTTATGTATTTAGTGAACAAAATGCGATCGATATGGCTAAAGCAGGTGCAGATATTTTAGTACCTCATATGGGACTAACAACGGGGGGGAGTATTGGTGCAGAAACAGCGTTAAAACTAGCTGACTGTGTGCCACTAATCAATCAATGGGCAAAAGCGGCTAAAGCAATTCGCCCAGACATTATTATTTTATGTCATGGTGGTCCTATTGCTACCCCTGAAGATGCTGAATATATCTTAAAAAATTGCCCTGAGTGTAATGGATTTTATGGAGCAAGTTCAATGGAACGTTTACCAACAGAAATTGCACTAAAACAAACGACAGAAAGATTTAAATCAATTCAACGACACTAACAATAATATAAGCAATAACAGCGCAACTAATGTATCGCGCTGTTATTTTTTTAAGAGAAGTGAAATTCGTTAAACTATATTTTGATCGAAACATTATACTATTAATATCTACGCATATTTGTTATATGGCAATTTAAATTTAACAGAAAACCTAACCTCATGTAAAAATATGCATAAAAGCTTTAACAAATCAGTAAATAGCAAAACCACCAACCACTTTCAAAATTACCTTCGATTTGAAATAATCGTTTAGTAATACTATTTAGATAATAAAAAATGAGATTAGTCTAACAATTCCTTCTCAAAAAGATTAAAATTGATAAATATTATTAGGGCGTGTTGATCTTTCGTGATTATTTTTTAGACGGCATGATGTGAGTTATAATAATTCAGCCAAAAACAACCATAACTCGATTCATCATGCCAAGAACAATGCTAACAGATAAACGGTGGGAAAAGCTACTACAAATAATGAAAAATACCGGCCGAGTTTATAATAAATCCGAGCATCGGATGACGTTTGAAGGGATCCTTTTCCGAATGAGAACCGGTATTCCTTGGCGAGATTTGCCAAAAGAGTTTGGTGAATGGAGCACCGTCTATAGACGATTTAATTTGTGGTCTAAAAAGGGAATATTAGTTAATATTTTCAAACATTTATCACAACTAGCGGATTTTGAATGGGTGTTCCTAGATGGCTCGATTATCAAGGCTCATCAACATAGTACAGGCGCTGCAACGGAGCATTGTGAGCAAATAGGTCAGAGCTGTGGTGGTAATTCAACTAAAATTCATCTTGCGGTTGATAGTGGTGGTTTGCCTATTTGTTTTGAGCTTTCTGAAGGACAACGACATGATATCACTTATGCAGAAAACCTAGTTGAAAAGCTCGATGAAGTCAATACAGTGATAGCCGATAAAGGTTATGACAGCGAGCCTTTTCGGTGCTTTGTTCGTCAAAAAGGCGGACGAACGGTGATTGCTAAACGTAATTATGGTAAGGATATAGATAAAAGCAGTATGGATAGGTGCCTTTATCGCTATCGTCATTTAGTCGAGAATGCCTTTGCTAGAATCAAGCAATATCGTTCAATATCAACTAGATACGATAAGTTAGAAAGGAATTATGCCAGTATGGTATCACTGGCATTTATGTTAATGTGGCTGCCAATGTATTGTTGAGTAATTTATGTACAGCAAAGATCAACAGCCCCTAATAATCTGGCAAATTTACTTGTTTCATATAAATTAATCGCAATTAATAGTATAAGCAGGAACAGATGAACACTCC
>NZ_LZHR01000025.1:0-1877 GCF_001690675.1 Gilliamella sp. Occ4-3 | reverse complement strand
AATAACCGAAGAATGGCTAACGATTTATAACACCGAAAGACCGCATGAGGCATTAAATAACATGACACCGATTGAGTATAAAACACTAAAACAAGCAGCTTAATTTTCTACGTGAGTTGTGTACTAAGTTTGGGGCATTTACATATCCAATGTAAAATTTGTGAAGGGCATTATGTTATACGAGACGGAAAATATGGGATATTTGCAGGTTGCTCCCGTTATCCAGTTTGTAAATCAACTTTAAAGATCCCCGAATTAGTTTATGAATTCATTCGTAAATATGGTGTCAATATTTATCAATGGCAAAAACAGTGTTGGAAATGTCAGCAAGAAACGCCAGTCTATTCATACTATTTGTATTACGAGCTATCCGAATTAGATCCAATTTTTTCTGTATTACACGGGATTGGAGTCGGTGATATTTCCAGTATTGATCGCCTGCTTAGCTTAAATGTACCAACTGTTAAAATGAAGTACAGTAAAACACTCAATGAACATTATATGGCAAATGTTTGTCTACATTGTGGAGCCATACAAGGTCATAACTATGTAGTCACTGATCCCCATGAAATCATCAATTCACTGTGGCATAATCATGATATGAATAACTATTTCTTTAAAAACTTAAAAATTGATACAAGCACATTATTAGGTGAATTGAAAAGATGTATGGAATGGAGCTAATATTCTCATGTTTTGTCTGAAATCATCACCTTTAATACCAGTATACTAATTTAGTAAATATCAACAATCCTATTTTCCATGGATATTACCGTGTTCGTAGTACTCAATCATTACTTAAGATTCATTTATCCCTTATCGTTCTATTTTAATAAGATATGATAAATTAGAAAGGAATTATGTCTGCATGTTATCTCTGGCATTCATACTTATGTGGCTACCAATGCATTGTTGATTAATACATGAATACAAAAGATCAACAATCCCTAACAAAGGATAAATATTTTTTAATCGTTAACACATATAACAGTATATATTTTATTGCGTATTTAAGTGTTTGGCTTTATATTATTTTCAATACTAATATTGCAATTTTGCTTTAACCTTTATAAGCCCAATTTATGCATAAAAAACGTTTTTCTTTGATTGTAGCGATCATTGCTGTTATTGCTATGGTTGTTATTATATATTTTGCTTATCAACCTAGTACTATTATTTTGCAAGGTGAAGTTGAATCTAATCGTGTTGATGTTGCTGCCAGAGTTCAAGGTCGAGTAAACCAATTTAATTATGATGTTGGTGACGATGTTAAGCAGGGTGAAGTTCTTCTTACTCTTTCAAATCCTGCATTGTTAGCTCAGCTTGCAACAGCAGAAGCGCAATTAAAAGTAGCAATGGCGAGTCGTGATAATACTTATAGCACTAGACCAGAAACAATTGATGTGCAAAAAGCGCAGTTAGATAAAGCTAAATCAGATTTAGATTTAGCTCAAACTAGCTATGAAAGAATTAATCGTTTAGCTAAAAATGGCACTGTTTCAAAGCAAAGCTATGATGAATCCTTTAATCAATATCAAGCGGCCATTAAAGCTTATGAAGCCGCTAAAGCTAACTTATCACTAGCCGAAAACGGTAGCAGTGTAGAACAGAAAAAATTAGCCGATGTGCAAGTTGAACAATCAGAAGCAGCATTGGCGCAAGTAAAAGCTGATGTTAATGAATTAACTTTAGTTTCTCCAATTAACGGTCAAATTACGACTCGAGTCGCTGAAACAGGGCAATTATACAGTCCAGGTACTCCGCTTTATTCTATTATTGATTTAAATGATATTTGGTTTACTTTTAATATACGTGAAGATTTGCTGGGAAACCTTAAAGTTGGTGATATGTTTCAAGTAAGAGTACCGGCATTAAAT
>NZ_LZHR01000024.1:0-59922 GCF_001690675.1 Gilliamella sp. Occ4-3 | reverse complement strand
CCGAAGCTAACGCGATAAATCGACCGCCTGGGGAGTACGGCCGCAAGGTTAAAACTCAAATGAATTGACGGGGGCCCGCACAAGCGGTGGAGCATGTGGTTTAATTCGATGCAACGCGAAGAACCTTACCTGGTCTTGACATCCACAGAATCTTGTAGAGATACGAGAGTGCCTTCGGGAACTGTGAGACAGGTGCTGCATGGCTGTCGTCAGCTCGTGTTGTGAAATGTTGGGTTAAGTCCCGCAACGAGCGCAACCCTTATCCTTTGTTGCCATCGATTAGGTCGGGAACTCAAAGGAGACTGCCGTTGATAAAGCGGAGGAAGGTGGGGACGACGTCAAGTCATCATGGCCCTTACGACCAGGGCTACACACGTGCTACAATGGCGTATACAAAGGGAGGCGACCTCGCGAGAGTAAGCGGACCTCACAAAGTACGTCTAAGTCCGGATTGGAGTCTGCAACTCGACTCCATGAAGTCGGAATCGCTAGTAATCGTGAATCAGAATGTCACGGTGAATACGTTCCCGGGCCTTGTACACACCGCCCGTCACACCATGGGAGTGGGTTGCACCAGAAGTAGATAGCTTAACCTTCGGGAGGGCGTTTACCACGGTGTGATTCATGACTGGGGTGAAGTCGTAACAAGGTAACCGTAGGGGAACCTGCGGTTGGATCACCTCCTTACGAAGTGCTCGTAAGTGTTCACACAGATTGTTTGTTTAGAAGAGAAATAATTAAGTCCCCTTCGTCTAGAGGCCTAGGACATCGCCCTTTCACGGCGGTAACAGGGGTTCGAATCCCCTAGGGGACGCCATAAAATGTGATGAAATTATTTTTCTAAAAAAATTATGTTTGTATTTACTTGATTTAGTGGTTAAGTGAATAGAAAGATAAAGCTCTTTAACAATTAGGAACAAGCTGAAAGAAACGAGTTCTCGTTTTTACGAAAGGCTTTTAATTATAGGTTGAATTAAAGTTTATTGAACTTTGATTGAACAATCTATAAATAAAAAGAGAATAAGTAAGAAAGAGAAGAAAGCGTAATTTAAACCAAGACAACTGTGAGTTGTAAGGTTAAGAAATTAAGCGTACACGGTGGATGCCTAGGCAATCAGAGGCGAAGAAGGACGTGTTAATCTGCGAAAAGCGACGGTAAGCTGATAAAAAGCGTAATAGCCGTCGATGTCCGAATGGGGAAACCCAGTGTAGGAAACTACACTATCATCTAATGAATCCATAGTTAGATGAGGCGAACCGGGAGAACTGAAACATCTAAGTACCCCGAGGAAAAGAAATCAACCGAGATTCCCTGAGTAGCGGCGAGCGAAAGGGGAGGAGCCCAAGCGGGTAGCATAAGGTATTAGTGGAAGCGTCTGGAAAGTCGCACGATAGAGGGTGAAAGTCCCGTACACGAAGGTGCGTTATGTGGAAGCTTATAGAGTAGGGCGGGACACGTGATATCCTGTCTGAAGAAGGGGGGACCATCCTCCAAGGCTAAATACTCCTGATTGACCGATAGTGAACCAGTACCGTGAGGGAAAGGCGAAAAGAACCCCGGGAGGGGAGTGAAATAGACCCTGAAACCGTGTACGTACAATCAGTGGGAGCTGTTACCGTTAGGTAATAGTGACTGCGTACCTTTTGTATAATGGGTCAGCGACTTATATTCTGTAGCGAGGTTAACCGAATAGGGGAGCCGAAGGGAAACCGAGTATTAACTGTGCGTTAAGTTGCAGGGTATAGACCCGAAACCCGGTGATCTAGCCATGGGCAGGTTGAAGGTTGGTTAACACTAACTGGAGGACCGAACCGACTAATGTTGAAAAATTAGCGGATGACCTGTGGCTGGGGGTGAAAGGCCAATCAAACCGGGAGATAGCTGGTTCTCCCCGAAAGCTATTTAGGTAGCGCCTCATGAATGACTGTTGGGGGTAGAGCACTGTTTCGGCTAGGGGGCCATCCCGGCTTACCAACCCGATGCAAACTCCGAATACTGACAAGTTGAATCATGGGAGACACACGGCGGGTGCTAACGTTCGTCGTGAAGAGGGAAACAACCCAGACCGCCAGCTAAGGTCCCAAAGTCATAGTTAAGTGGGAAACGAAGTGGGAAGGCTTAGACAGCTAGGATGTTGGCTTAGAAGCAGCCATCATTTAAAGAAAGCGTAATAGCTCACTAGTCGAGTCGGCCTGCGCGGAAGATGTAACGGGGCTAAAACTATGCACCGAAGCTGCGGCAGTGCACGCAAGTGTATTGGGTAGGGGAGCGTTCTGTAAGCCGTAGAAGGTGTGTTGTGAGGCATGCTGGAGGTATCAGAAGTGCGAATGCTGACATAAGTAACGATAAAGCGGGTGAAAAGCCCGCTCGCCGGAAGACCAAGGGTTCCTGTCCAACGTTAATCGGGGCAGGGTGAGTCGACCCCTAAGGAGAGGCCGAAGGGCGTATCTGATGGGAAACGGGTTAATATTCCCGTACTGGCTATAACTGCGATGGGGTGACGAAGAAGGCTAGGTTTACCACCTATTGGATGGTGGGTTAAGCGTGTAGGGGTGTGATTAGGCAAATCCGGTCACTAAGACTCTGAGGCGTGATGACGAGCTGCTAAGGCAGTGAAGTAATTGATGCCCTGCTTCCAGGAAAATCCTCTAAGCTTCAGGTTATAGTTAATCGTACCCGAAACCGACACAGGTGGTCAGGTAGAGAATACTAAGGCGCTTGAGAGAACTCGGGTGAAGGAACTAGGCAAAATGGTGCCGTAACTTCGGGAGAAGGCACGCTGATGTGTAATTGAAATCCCATGCGGACGTAGGTGAAATCAGTCGAAGATACCAGCTGGCTGCAACTGTTTAATAAAAACACAGCACTGTGCAAACACGAAAGTGGACGTATACGGTGTGACGCCTGCCCGGTGCTGGAAGGTTAATTGATGGGGTTATGCTTATGCAGAAGCTCCTGATCGAAGCCCCAGTAAACGGCGGCCGTAACTATAACGGTCCTAAGGTAGCGAAATTCCTTGTCGGGTAAGTTCCGACCTGCACGAATGGCGTAATGATGGCCAGGCTGTCTCCACCCGAGACTCAGTGAAATTGAAATTGCCGTGAAGATGCGGTGTACCCGTGGCAAGACGGAAAGACCCCGTGAACCTTTACTATAGCTTGACAGTGAACATTGAGCCTTAATGTGTAGGATAGGTGGGAGGCAAAGAAGCATGCACGCCAGTGTGTGTGGAGTCGACCTTGAAATACCACCCTTTAATGTTTGATGTTCTAACCTATACTTCTGAATCGAGGTAAGGGACACTGTCTGGTGGGTAGTTTGACTGGGGCGGTCTCCTCCCAAAGAGTAACGGAGGAGCACGAAGGTTAGCTAATCCTGGTCGGACATCAGGAGGTTAGTGCAATGGCAAAAGCTAGCTTGACTGCGAGAGTGACGGCTCGAGCAGGTACGAAAGTA
The DNA here is from genome assembly GCF_001690675.1 of Gilliamella sp. Occ4-3. Lineage (NCBI taxonomy): Bacteria > Pseudomonadati > Pseudomonadota > Gammaproteobacteria > Orbales > Orbaceae > Gilliamella > Gilliamella sp. Occ4-3. The sequence goes on along the minus strand of NZ_LZHR01000024.1, from coordinate 56,465 downwards.
GGTCATAGTGATCCGGTGGTTCTGAATGGAAGGGCCATCGCTCAACGGATAAAAGGTACTCCGGGGATAACAGGCTGATACCGCCCAAGAGTTCATATCGACGGCGGTGTTTGGCACCTCGATGTCGGCTCATCACATCCTGGGGCTGAAGTAGGTCCCAAGGGTACGGCTGTTCGCCGTTTAAAGTGGTACGCGAGCTGGGTTTAGAACGTCGTGAGACAGTTCGGTCCCTATCTGCCATGGGCGTAGGAAAATTGAGAGGGTTTGCTTCTAGTACGAGAGGACCGAAGTGAACGCACCGCTGGTGTTCGGGTTGTGATGCCAATTGCATTGCCCGGTAGCTACGTGCGGAATAGATAAGTGCTGAAAGCATCTAAGCACGAAACTAGCCTCGAGATGAGTTTTCCCTGAAGAGATTCAGTAAGGTCCGTTTGAGACTAAGACGTAGATAGGTCAGGTGTGTAAGTGTAGTGATACATTGAGCTAACTGATACTAATGAACCGAGAGTCTTAACCTTACAACTCGGAGTTGTTTTGGGTTACGTGGTAAAGAGTTGATAAAAAGTTGAGAGAGCAGTTTGTTCCGGATTGATAGATAGGTATTGATATGAGATAATGGTAGAAGATATCAATACTAATTGAAAGAGACAGGATATGTCTGGCGGTAATAGCGCGGTGGTCCCACCTGACCCCATGCCGAACTCAGAAGTGAAACGCCGTAGTGCCGATGGTAGTGTGGGTATTACCCATGTGAGAGTAGGGTGCCGCCAGACTTTTAAATATATAGCCCAGCAGTCATGCTGGGCTTTTTGCTTTTACATTATTATCTTATAATATGTAAAAAATCACTTAGTTGCTTTTGCTTTATTTTTAGTAACTTAACCTTAACCTATCTTATATTTTTATCTATAACTGATATGTATTTAGGTTTCTTTCTTAAATTGTTTAGTAAGTTTTTATCATCATCTTTCCACCAATATTCTTTATATATAGCTGGTTTTTTAAATTCATAAATGCTAATTAAACCTAACAAACCTGATGGTGAATCGGCTATAAAATCCCAACCATTCTTTTCAGCACAGTACATTTTTAACTTTTCGTCATACCAAATTTGGTATCCTTTTTTATCTAATATATTGAGTACAGTGTTTGATATATTTGAATATTCAAATAATGCCGGCATAAAATTAATCCTATTTCATAATTTTAATAGTTTACAGCGAGCTGAAGTGTGATTATCTCATTTTTAATACAAAATTAACGTAGAAAATCATGCTAGTTGTTTTTGTGTTTTGTATTCAATAGGCGTTATACATATTTAATGTCTCATGATTTTTTCAGTATTATAAATGGTAAGTCATTTTCAGTCATTCTATTTGTTTGCTCCAGGTTGTTAAAAACCCGACATATTTTTAGATAAAAAGCACTTTAATTATTTAAAATTTTATACTCAAACACATAGTTTCCTGAAAGTTTTTAACATTATTTTAAGATTTAAAGGTAGGTACAAAAATAAGTATGTAGAAATAGTATTCTCCATTTTATAATTATTTTGTTAGATCAAATACCTTCAGAATATTTTTATAAAAAATAAACATAGCCTCTATTTTTTAGACTTATAACGTTGAATAGAGCTTGAGAGGTTTTGTTCTTCTATCCATGCTAATTTTTCAGTATAATTTTTTTCAGCACCACGAGTTGTTGGGCGATAATATTTTGTATTAGCCATTTCTGGCGGGAAGTAATTTTCACCTGCTGCGAAAGCGTTGGGTTCATCGTGGGCGTAACGATACTCAGCACCATAACCTAACTTTTTCATTAAGCTTGTTGGAGCGTTGCGTAAATGCTCAGGAACATCATAATCAGGTTTTGATTCGGCATCAGTCATTGCTTGTTTAAATGCAAGGTAAACTGCATTACTTTTTGGCGCACAAGCAAGATAGATGATTGCTTGTGCAATCGCACGTTCACCTTCAGCAGGACCAACTCTTGTAAAGCAGTCCCATGCGGCAAGTGCTACTTGCATAGCTCTAGGATCGGCATTACCAACATCTTCCGAGGCAATGGCTAATAATCGACGTGCAACATAAAGCGGATCCCCCCCAGCAGAGATAATTCTGGCATACCAATAAAGAGCGGCATCAGGTGCGGAACCACGTATTGATTTATGTACCGCGGAAATTAAATCGTAAAAACGATCGCCTTGATTATCGAATCTCGCACTACGTTCTCCCATAACTTCTTTGAGTAAATCAGGTGTAAGTTCATGCCCATCTGACATGTCAATTAATAGTTCAAGAGTATTGAGTGCTCGCCTCGCATCGCCACCAACGAATTCTGCAATTTGTTTTTTTATTTCTTCAGGTAGATTGATGTTTTTATTACCATAACCACGCTTAGGATCATCCATTGCCTGCTGTAAAATTTGCTCAATGTCATGGTTGGTTAATGATTTGAGTAAATAGACTCTTGCACGAGATAATAACGCAGAATTTAATTCAAATGATGGGTTTTCAGTTGTTGCTCCAATAAACGTAACAGTACCGTTTTCGACATAAGGCAAAAACGCATCTTGTTGACTTTTATTAAAACGATGAACTTCGTCAACAAATAATATAGTGCGGATCCCTGCTTGCTGATTAATTTTAGCACGTTCAATTGCTTCACGAATATCTTTTATGCCAGATGTAACGGCAGAAACTCGTTCAACTTTAGCATTAGCATGATGAGCAATAATTTCAGCTAAAGTTGTTTTGCCAGTGCCAGGTGGCCCCCAAAGGATCATTGAGTGTAAATTTCCAGCTTCAATTGCTTTTGGTAGCGGTTTATCTTTCCCCAATAGATGAGATTGACCTATATATTCAGCTAGATTACGTGGGCGCATTCTAGCTGCTAATGGTTTAAATTCATCAGTAGTAAATTCAAAAGACATACTCGGCATGGCAGGTATTTATCCGCATTTGTAAAATAAAACCTATTATATACTTGTTATTTTGTAAGTGAAAAAAGAAAAGAAAATATCTTTCCCCACTAGAATAAAAACGGTAATATTTCAATCTTATATAGTAATCAAAATATATTTAACATATTTTTATAGAAGAAATACATAAGGATTGGCTATGAAAAAGTTTTTACTTTTAATTGGAGCATTAGTTAGTTTATCTGCATGGGCTGGCGATAAAGAAGTATTACAACAACGTTTAGATAAAATTGACGGGTTTTATGCAAGGTTTTCGCAAGATGTGAAAACGGCCGATAATCAACAAGTACAAGAAGGTAAAGGCGATTTATGGGTTAGTAGACCTTACTATTTTAATTGGACGATGAATGAACCTGATGAAACATCGATTATTTCTGATGGAAAGAATATGTGGGTATATACACCAGCAGTTCAACAAGTTAGTGTAATGGACTTGAAAAAAGCGATTGATAACCGATTAATGTTACTAATTACTGACAGTCAGAACCCAATTTGGAATGTTTATAATGTCACTCGTAAACAAGATTCGTTTACCCTAAAACCAACAGATGGGTCTAATCAAGACTTTATTATTTCGGTATTACCTACAGGTATGATTTCTAACTTTACTATTATAGAAGAAGATGGCCAACGTAGTTTTTATGACTTGTCTCGACAAACACTAGGTAAAGTCGCATTAGATAAATTTAAATTTACTCCGCCAGCAGGCGTAACTGTTGATGATCAACGTTAGTATATTGTAGATTTATAATGTACTAAAAAAGATAGCGCTAGCAAATCTAATTAAAACAGAAATTGAATCGATATCTACTGCTAGCGTTATATTTTACGAAGTGAATCAAAACATTACCGATTTGCGTTTTTCATAATACGTGCTTTATCAACTTGCCATTGGCGTTCTTTAATATCGGTACGTTTATCGTATTCTTTTTTACCTTTGGCAACACCAATTTTTACTTTTGCCCATGCGTTTTTCCAATATAACGAAAGAGCAACAACCGTATAGCCTTGGCGGTTGATCTGACCAAATAATGAGTTGAGCTCACGCTCATTTAGCAGCAACTTACGATTTCGCATCGGTTCACAAATAACATGCGTTGAGGCAACATTTAACGGCGTAATAGTTGCACCAAATAACCATGCTTCACCATCTTTAAGTAAAACATAGCTATCACTAATATTTGCTTTACCTGCACGGAGTGATTTTACCTCCCAACCTTGCAGGGATAATCCCGCCTCAATTTCCTCTTCAATAAAGTACTCATGGCGTGCACGTTTATTTAATGCAATAGTTGCCGATCCCGGCTTGTGTAATTTTTTCTTAGTCATAATGTGCGTTATTATAGAGTTACGTGATACTATATGCTACTAATTTTAACTTTTTATTTTATTATTATGGCACATGTTTTTCACGAAGTTATTGAGCCCTACTCAATTGAGCAAATGTTTGCTTTAGTTAATGATATAGAAAAATATCCAGAATTCATTCCTGATTGTATCGCAACAGGCATTATTAGAAAACAAGATAATATTATGACTGCCTTTATTAAGGTTGAAAAGTTCGGTTTTAAAAAATCTTTTACCACATTAAATAGAGTTAATGAACCTAACTCAATTGATATAACGCTTTTAGAAGGTCCATTTAAACAATTATCGGGTCGGTGGCAATTTGTTAAAATTACTGAAAACCAAAGTAAAATTAGTCTCAATTTAGATTTTGAGTTCAAAAATAAATTATTAGATATGACTTTTACTCCTGTATTTAAAGAAATCATGACTAGTATGGTTAATGCGTTTTCAAAAAGAGCAAGGCAGATTTATTAAAATGATCAATATTCAAGTTGTTTATGCGTTACCGAATAATCCAACAGTAATTAATTGTAATGTTGATGAGCAAACGAATGTCTTGCAAGCAATTACAAAATCCAATATCTTATCGTTATGCCAGATTAAACTAGATGAACATTTAATCGGCATCTATGGAAAACGTTGTGATCTTAATGAATTGGTTAAAAATGGCGATCGTATTGAAATATATCGCCCTTTAATCAATGATCCTAAAGAAATAAGACGAAGAAAAGCTGCACAAAAAAATTATGGCTAAAGGCAAAGGATATTAAATGCATAATCTATTAATTGAAAAGATTGAAACTTTATGCAAAAAACGTGGTATTAAACTGACAACGCAACGCCGAACAGTTTTAGATATTATGTTAACGGCAAATAAAGCAATGAGTGCCTATGATCTTTTAGATCTACTAAAAGTAAGCGAACCACAAGCTAAACCTCCAACAATTTATCGTGCACTTGAATTTTTACTTGAACAAGGTTTTATCCATAAAGTGGAATCTTCTAATAGCTATATTATTTGTCCACATTTTCAAGATCCTGAACATATTTCAATTTTATTCATTTGCGATAAATGTCAACAAATCATCGAAAAACATTCACAAGATATCGAACATCAATTTAAACAGTTAGCACAACAAAGTGATTTTTTAATCAAACATAGTGTGCTAGAAATACACGGATTTTGCCAGCAGTGTCAACCTTAATTATTGTTCTTTGGTTAATTAATATTGCCTGTGATACTGTTGGGCAAATTGCATTTAAGTATGCCGCAATTACTTCAAAAAATAAGCAGGGTTTACATTATTGGCAAAAATTATTTAGCAACTTTTGGCTTTGGTTGGGGTTTGGCACATATTTTATCGGTTTTATTTTTTGGCTAGCATTTTTAAGTAAAGTGCCTTTGTCGCAAGGTATTTTACTAGGTTCATTTAATATCATTACTGTTATGTTAGCTGGTCGTATCTTATTTCAAGAGCACCTTACTTTATTTCGTATCATTGGTATATTTTTTATTACTACAGGCGTAGTTTTAGTGGGGCTTACGTAATGAAAAAATTTTATATTATTGGATTCATTTTACTATTATTTTTTGACACATTTGGTCAAACAAGCTTTAAATTAACGGCAATATCAGCTATGCCATTTGAAGTGAGTATTGATTGGTTAATCCGTATTTTTACTTATGGTTGGGCTTATTTAGTAATGCTTGGCTATACAGGGGCATTTGTCACTTGGATGGTATTATTAAAAAAAGCCCCAGTGGGTCCAGCTTTTGCCGCTTCTCATTTACAGGTGGTTACAGTAATGTTGGTATCGGTTATTGTTTTTGATGAGCAAATTACATTGACACGCATGCTTGGTGGGTTATCTATCATTATAGGTATTGTTTTTTTAGCTCTAGCAGAGCAAAAATTACAGCATAAATCTTAAAGTTGCCTATTTTATACTGAAACATAGTGTTTCCTGAAACTTTTTAACAAAGAATTAATACTTCCAATTTACTAATTTAGCAATTAGCCAGTTTGAGTTTATCTTATTTAGTAGAAATAATATGCCCTAATGAGCATATTGATTTTTAACCTTACAACTATTAATTTAAAATATTATTACCTGTAATGGATTATTTTAATAAAAATGCTTTTGAGATTGTTTAAATACGGTCACGCTCAAGGATAACAATGTGAGCTTCTCGATTCCAGAATAAGAACAAGCGGCGTATCTCTCTTTCCATCGTTACTACACGCCAGCCTGCTTCAGCATTTTTATTTAATAACTCGGCAAACCTAGCTGGATTAACATTAGCTGATCCAAAAAGAAATGAAGAAAAAGCGTTTTCTTGATAAATAACTACCTTATATTCTTTCATAAAAAATTAAAACTCCAATAATTTATTTAAATTGACATTGAAAATTTTTAATATTATATACTGTTAAGACTTAAGTATCTAGCGTATAACAATTTTGTTTGATCTAAAAAATAGATATGTTCAATTTATATTAAAATTGTTAACCATTTTAAATATAACCCTATTTTGCTCGACGTTAGCCTGACTAAGCACGAGGATATTACGACCTGATACAGGTTATTAGACTCTTTATCTACTTTGCTTATTTGGTCAAGCTAAAGGTACAATTGCTTGGTGTGAAATGGCAAATTATAGGAAAAACTAATAAGTTAAACAAATACACATAATATTTTACCGATTGCTCATCATCGGGATGATGTAGTTGACCTTTATAAAAGTTATGAATTTGGTTTTTTATTCGTGAAAGGTATAATATCTCTAATACTTATTGATAAGTTCTTTATATAAAAAATATTACAGTTATAATTTGTAAAAAAGTTTCAGGAGAGTAGTTGTTTTAGTATAAAACACTATTATTAATTATTGATGAATAAAGAATCTTACTTTCAACGTTTTAGCGGTATAGCTAGGCTTTATGGTCAGTCGGCTTTGCAATGTTTTTCGCAAGCGCATATTTGTGTAATTGGTATTGGTGGTGTAGGCTCTTGGATTGCTGAATCGCTAGCGCGTAGCGGTATTGGTCAAATTACTTTAATTGATATGGATGATGTTTGTGTAACAAATACAAATCGCCAAATTCATGCGTTAAAATCCAATATTGGCAAAGCTAAAACATCAGTTATGGCTGAACGTATTTTACAAATTAATCCTGAATGTATCGTAAATGAAATTGATGATTTTATTAATGCGAGTAATGTTGGCAAATATTTAGGAACAAAGCAATCCCACCGTTATCACTATATTATTGAAGCAATTGATAGTGTATACGATAAAGCGGCTGTGCTTGCATATTGTAAGCGACAAAAATTGAAAGTGATTACCATTGGTGGAGCTGGTGGGCAAAAAGATCCAACCCAAATTAAAATTTCAGATTTAGCAAAGACAATTCAAGATCCATTGGTAGCGAAGTTACGAGAGAAACTAAAGCATAATTATAAATTAAATAAAGATAGTAAAGGTAAATACGGCATTCCTTGTGTATTTTCGACTGAGCAATTAACGTATCCTTCTAAAAATGGACAAGTATGCTTAACAAAAAGTGAAGCAGATGGTCCTAAAAAAATGGATTGTGAGTCAGGGTTTGGTGCAATTACAACAGTTACAGCCACCTTTGGTTTTGTGGCGGTTAGTTATGTGCTAAATAAATTGTGTAACACATAATTTTTAAAACTAGTCCTTTTTCTTCCATAATAAATTCCATTAATAATAACCACTTTTGAGTGAAAGTGGTTGTCTTTTATATCTATTTCTTTTTTAGTGATTAAATACATAAAAAATTAGTTACTTTTCGTAACATGCTTTTTTTTATTCAATATATTATTGTATAAAGTAAAAATCTGATTTACGATAACGTCAATTTCGTTTTGTCATTATGCTTAAGCATTAAATAGTTTCAAGGAAGACGCCAAACGATCCCGATTTATTTTTTAATTTCAAGGAGAAATCTATGGCAGTAACTAACATGAATGAGTTAAATGAGTTAATGGCTCGAGTCAAAAAGGCGCAGGAGACTTATTCAACTTATACTCAAGAACAAGTCGACAAAATCTTTGTAGCAGCTGCAACAGCCGCCGCTGCGGCACGTATTCCACTTGCGCAACAAGCTGTTGCAGAGTCAGGAATGGGAATTGTCGAAGATAAGGTCATAAAAAACCTTTTTGCCGCTGAGTATATTTTAAATAAATATCGTCACGATAAGACTTGTGGAGTCGTTGCTGAAAATGAACCATTCGGTACTATTACTATAGCAGAGCCACTTGGTATTATTTGTGGAATTGTTCCTACAACTAACCCAACTTCAACTGCGATTTTTAAATCATTAATTAGCTTAAAAACTCGCAATGCAATTGTCTTCTCTCCACATCCTCGAGCTAAAAAATCAACTATTGAAGCTGCTCGAATTGTATTAGATGCCGCAATTAAAGCTGGTGCACCAAAAGATATTATTGGTTGGATTGACGAGCCATCTATCGAATTATCAAATGCATTAATGCACCACGATGATGTGTCTGCTATTTTAGCAACCGGTGGACCAGGCATGGTAAAAGCAGCTTATAGTTCAGGTAAACCTGCGTTAGGTGTTGGTGCAGGTAATACACCAGTTGTTATAGATGAAACAGCTGATTTGAAACGTGCTGTTGCCTCAGTACTTATGTCTAAGACATTTGATAACGGGATGATCTGTGCATCAGAACAAGCAATTGTTGTTGTTGATTCTGTCTATGATGAAGTACGTCGCTTATTAACTCAATATGGTGCATATGTCTTAAATGCTAAAGAAACTAAAGCAGTACAAGGTATTATTTTAAACGACAAAGGCGCCTTAAATGCCAATATTGTTGGTCAGCCAGCAACTAAAATTGCTGAAATGGCTGGTCTTAAAGTTCCAGCTGGTTCGAAAGTACTTGTTGGCGAAGTAAGTAAAGTTGATTTATCTGAACCGTTTGCCCACGAAAAACTTTCTCCAACGCTTGCTATGTTCAAGGCTAAAGATTTCTCTGAAGCTGTTGATAAAGCAGAAAAATTGGTTGAAATGGGTGGAATGGGGCACACTTCAGTCCTTTATACTGATCAAGATAGCAATCGTGAACGTATTGCTTATTTTGGTAGTAAAATGAAAACTTGCCGTATTTTAATAAACCAACCAGCGGCTCATGGTGGTATTGGTGATTTATATAATTTTGATTTAGCGCCATCTTTAACATTAGGATGTGGCTCTTGGGGTGGTAACTCGGTATCTGAAAATGTTGGACCGAAGCACTTAATCAATAAGAAAACAATCGCTAAGAGAGCAGAAAATATGTTATGGCACAAACTACCAAGTTCTATCTATTTTAAACGTGGCTCACTACCAGTAGCTTTAAGTGAAGTAGTTGAGCAAGGTGCAAAGCGTGTATTTTTGGTAACAGATAAATTCCTATTTAATAACGGTTACTCAAAACAAATCACTGATCAATTAGAAGCACAAGGTGTTATTTGTGAAACTTTCTTTGATGTTGAAGCAGATCCAACATTAAGTGTCGTGCGTAAAGGTACTGATTCAATGCAAGCATTCCAACCAGATACAATTATTGCGTTAGGTGGTGGTTCACCAATGGATGCTGCAAAAATCATGTGGGTTTTATATGAGCACCCTGAAACTAAATTCGAAGAGCTAGCATTACGTTTTATGGATATTCGTAAACGTGCTTGCCACTTCCCAAATATGGGGCAAAAAGCAAAATTAATTTGTGTAACAACCACATCAGGTACAGGCTCTGAAGTAACTCCATTTGCCGTTGTTACTGATGATGCAACAGGTCAAAAATATCCATTAGCGGATTATGCTATTACGCCTAATATGGCAATAGTTGATGCGAACTTAGTGATGAATATGCCTCGTTCACTTTGTGCAGCTGGAGGTTATGATGCCGTAACGCATGCTTTAGAAGCTTACGTATCAGTTATGGCAAGTGAGTTTTCTGATGGGCAAGCGCTACAAGCGCTAAGCATACTTAAAGCTTATTTACCAGCAAGTTATAGAGAAGGGGCTAAAAATCCTATTGCTCGAGAAAAAGTGCATAGTGCTGCAACGTTAGCTGGTGTTGCTTTTGCTCAAGCATTCCTTGGTGTTTGTCACTCAATAGCTCATAAAATTGGTGCAGCATTCCATATTCCTCATGGTGTTGCTAATGCGATGTTAATTAGTAATGTTGTCCGTTTTAATGCAACCGACAAACCAACTAAACAAGGTACATTTAGTCAATATGGTTATCCTAAAGCAGTTAGCCGTTATGCCGAAATTGCTGATCATTTAGGTCTAACTGCAGCTACGGATAATGATGAGAAGAAAGTCGAGAAGCTAATTGGTTGGTTAGATCAACTTAGAAAAGATCTTGATATTCCATTTTCTATTAAAGAATTTGGTGTGGATGAAAAAACTTTCTTGGATCAAGTCGATCAGCTTGCAGTAGATGCATTTGATGACCAATGTACTGGTGCAAACCCTCGTTATCCTCTAATTGCAGAGCTAAAACAGATCCTTCTTGATACTTATTATGGACGTGCATATCAAGACAAAGGTGATATTAGCGAAGATGTAGCGGTACAAACAGCGGCTAAAGGTGCAGGGACAACCAAAAAAAATGTAGTTAAAAAGAAATAACATAAGTTTATTTTGAGCTAAATAAAACCCGAAATAATTATACATTTCGGGTTTTTTTATATTTTTGATTTATTTTTAAGCAAACAAAATAAAATTTGTTTTTTTTGCTTGCAAGGTTAAATGTTCTAGTTCATAATGCGCAGCACTTAGGCCGGCTTAGCTCAGTAGGTAGAGCAACTGACTTGTAATCAGTAGGTCGCCAGTTCGATTCCGGCAGCCGGCACCATTTTCCTAAGTAGACAAATTTATAAAGATTCGGGGTGGGGTTCCCGAGCGGCCAAAGGGAGCAGACTGTAAATCTGCCGTGTCACACTTCGAAGGTTCGAATCCTTCCCCCACCACCATCATCTAATATTAGCAATAGCTAATTGAAGCATTTAGGTAGCCGAGTTTGAACATGCGGGCATCGTATAATGGCTATTACCTCAGCCTTCCAAGCTGATGATGCGGGTTCGATTCCCGCTGCCCGCTCCAATTGCTGATATAGCTCAGTTGGTAGAGCGCACCCTTGGTAAGGGTGAGGTCGGCAGTTCAAATCTGCCTATCAGCACCATTCTTGTTAATCTCCTAAACTTCTAAAAATATCAAATTTGCCTGCTTTATAGCTTGTCACTCGGTAACTTTATCTGTTATCATTCAGAGCTAATTTTAAGTTAGTATTATGTTGATATTAAATATGATACTTGGTTAATGTGGTGATTCACCACCGATTTGTATTACATTTGAGGGACGATAAATGTCTAAAGAAAAATTTGAACGTACAAAACCCCACGTTAACGTTGGTACAATCGGCCACGTTGACCACGGTAAAACAACTTTAACTGCTGCAATTACAGCTGTACTTGCTAAAAAATACGGCGGTCAAGCTCGTGCATTCGATCAAATCGATAACGCACCAGAAGAAAAAGCACGTGGTATTACCATCAACACTTCACACGTTGAATACGATACACCAACTCGTCACTACGCACACGTAGACTGCCCAGGCCATGCTGACTATGTTAAAAACATGATCACTGGTGCGGCACAAATGGACGGTGCTATCTTAGTAGTAGCAGCAACAGATGGTCCTATGCCACAAACTCGTGAACACATCCTTTTAGGTCGTCAAGTAGGTGTTCCTTACATCATCGTATTCTTAAATAAATGTGATATGGTTGATGACGAAGAATTATTAGAATTAGTTGAAATGGAAGTACGTGAACTTCTATCTCAATATGATTTCCCAGGTGATGATACACCAGTAATTCGTGGTTCAGCGCTTAAAGCGTTAGAAGGCGATGCAGCATGGGAAGACAAAATTGTTGAATTAGCAGAAGCATTAGATAGCTATATTCCAGAGCCAGAGCGTGATATCGACAAACCATTCCTATTACCAATTGAAGACGTATTCTCAATTTCAGGACGTGGTACAGTAGTAACTGGTCGTGTTGAACGCGGTGTAATCAAAGTTGGTGAAGAAGTTGAAATTGTTGGTATCAAGCCAACCACTAAAACAACTTGTACTGGTGTTGAAATGTTCCGTAAATTACTTGACGAAGGCCGTGCAGGTGAAAACGTTGGTGTATTACTACGTGGTACAAAACGTGAAGAAATCGAACGAGGTCAAGTACTTGCAAAACCAGGTTCAATCACACCACATACTGATTTTGAATCAGAAGTGTATATTTTAAGCAAAGATGAAGGTGGTCGTCACACTCCATTCTTCAAAGGTTACCGTCCACAGTTCTACTTCCGTACAACTGACGTAACTGGTACTATCGAATTACCAGAAGGTGTAGAAATGGTAATGCCTGGAGATAACATCAAAATGACAGTATCATTAATTCACCCAATCGCAATGGCAGACGGCTTACGTTTTGCGATTCGTGAAGGTGGTCGTACTGTTGGTGCGGGTGTTGTTGCTAGGGTTATTAAATAATCTAGTATTAGCTACCAATAGAAAGGGTATCAATAGATGCCCTTTCTTATCTAGTCTGTTTAGCAAAATGTTTTTGATAAAAGAGCATTTTGGAAAATAGATATTACTATAAATAACATAATTATGGGTTTTATATGCTAGTAAGTAACGAGAGTCAAGATTCAAATACTATTCTAGACAAATTTAAATGGTGTTTAGTTTTAGTATTGATTGCATTTGTTGTTTGGGGAAATTTTTATTTTGCTGAACCAAATGATATATATCAACCTAATACAATCGTTCGGATTATTGCAGTTGTTGTAATTTCGTTATTAACGCTGTTAATTGCGATTACAACAAACATGGGTAAGTCATTTTTGTTATTTTTACAAGAATCTAGAAAAGAATTAAGAAAAGTTGTATGGCCAACACGTAAAGAAACAGCACAAACAACTTTACTTGTTGCAGCTATTACACTTTTTGTTGGTTTAGCGCTTTGGGGGATGGATACAGTATTCCGTTTAGTCATCTTTTATTTAACATCAATAGGGCGTTAATATGAGCGAAACACAACAAAAGCGATGGTATGTTATTCAAGCTTATTCTGGGTATGAAGCGAGGGTTGCACAATCATTACGTGAATACATCAAATTACATAATATGGAAGATGCATTTGGTGAAGTTTTAGTACCCACTGAAGAAGTTGTTGAAATGAAAAGTGGTCAACGCCGTAAAAGTGAACGTAAATTCTTTCCAGGTTATGTGCTAGTTGAAATGATGATGAATGATGCAACTTGGCATTTAGTAAAAAGTGTACCAAGAACAATGGGCTTTATTGGTGGTACTTCGGATCGACCAGCGCCTATTAGCCAACGTGAAGTTGATGCTATCATGAATCGTTTACAACAAATAGGTGATAAACCACGCCCTAAAACACTATTTGAACCAGGTGAACTTGTTCGTGTTAACGAAGGTCCATTTGCTGACTTTAATGGTGTAGTAGAAGAAGTTGATTACGAAAAAAGTCGCTTGAAAGTATCGGTTTCTATTTTTGGACGTTCAACGCCTGTAGAGCTAGATTTTAGTCAAGTTGAAAAGAGCTAATCTTTTGATATAGTTTTTCACTGAATTAGCTGTATCTTTTACAAAACCACAAGAGTCTATCTTGTGGTTTTTGTTTTTATGAAAGAAATATAATGCCTTTCCAGAATTTGAGAATAATAGTTCTGTTTCTAATATATTTAATCAAAGTGAGTTGCCAAGGTAGATAAAACCACTATAGGATCATAATTTATTATTAATATAATACAGGCAATCTATTCTTTTTTAGATTTTTTTATTCTTTTACCCATATCAAAGTGATATCCCAACCAATAGTTAGGCCAACGTGCTTCGATTCCTATATTATTAACTATTAAAGCAACCATGACTAATAAAACCGAACCTATAAGTACTGGTGTTATCAAGAATGAATAGTCAGTAATTCCAGACATCATGATTAGAATAGGGTTTGCACCAGCTGGAGCGTGAACTACACGTAGTAACTGCATCAATGCGATAGATGTCCCAACTGCTAATGCTATCGGTATAATTCCATTACTAAATAAATTAATGAACAACACACCTATAAAAGACGAAATAAAATGCCCTCCTATAACACTTCTTGGTTGTGCTAATGGAGATTTAGGTGCAGCAAATAACAAGACGCATGTTGCACCAAATGGAGCCATAATTGCTAATGTACCTCCCCACTGAGTGATTACGAGCAAAGTTAAAATCCCTAAAGCACCCCCAATAAATCCTCTCAATATAGCTACTGCGTTAGGTTTAGGTGACATCACCTCTCCTCCTTTTAATTTTTCTAGCATAAATCTCTCCTGTTTGGTTAATGTGGGATTTTAATAAAACTAGTAAGTCTATTAAGTAAACTGTCTCGTTTACTTAATGTATATTTGTTAACTATAAAGGTCAAACATTATTTATAATTAACTATATTAGAGTTGTTGTGATAGAATCAAAAATATTCTAGCAATTACAAATAATAAAAAATGAAATTGAAGCCTGAAATTGTTGATATGATACTTGCTGCGGCTGAATCGCTGTTTAATGAATATGGTTATCATCCTGTTAGTTTAGAGCTTATTGCAGAAAATGCAGGTGTATCAAAAAGAACATTATATAAATATTTTGGTGACAAAAATGGGCTTGTAAGTAAAGTGTTACTTAGGCGGAATGATTGTTTTAAAAAATCACTTACAGATGTTATCGCTGTTTTTTCTGAAAAAAAAGACAAAATCAATGCAATTATTTCATGGCATATAAAATGGTTTAAGAATGATAATTACCGTGGTTGTATGTTTGTACGAGCCAAGTCTGAATATAACAATAAAAGCGAAGAAATATGCGCTATTGTTAGTGAACATAAAAAGTGGATTCAAGATAGGATTTTTGAATGTCTAGGAGGCACAAAGTCATGTGAACAAGCATCTTGCCTAATTATGTTAATACTTGAAGGTATGATATCTTGCACATCCGTTTTTGGTATTGAGGGATATGATTTTGAACAGGCAAAAATGTATATCTATGATATCGTCGATAACATTGGCGAGGATAACCTATGAATTTAAATAGCTGGCTTATAGACAATGGATAGCCATTACCTCAAGCCTATTAACCGAAATGATCAATTTAATCTAAGTTAAACGATTCCAATTGTTGTTGTAATTCTAACCATTGTAGTTCTGTTTCTTCTAATTGATTTTTAAGTTGGCTTTGCTCTAGTAACAAAGTTGTAAGTTCGTTTTTTTTGCTCGCATCATAGATTGCAGGATCAGACAGTTGTTCTTCAATTTGCTTTAATTGATGGGTTAATTTATCAAGCATCTGTTCTTCTTTTTGTAACTGTTTTTTTATTGGCTGCATTTGTGCACGTAATTTAGCTTGTTTACGTTTTTGCTCTTTACGATCTTGAGCTGATATATTACTTGTATTTTCTTTTTTGGGTGAATTTATTTCGTCATTTGATTGGTTATCATCTTTTTGTGCTTCGGCTAACCATTTTTGATAATCATCAAGATCGCCGTCAAATGGTTCAACTTTATGATCATGGACTAAATAGAATTCATCGGTGGTCGAACGTAGTAAATGGCGATCATGTGACACCACAACTAATGCACCATCAAAATCAATTAGCGCTTCAGTCAATGCTTGTCGCATATCTAAATCTAGGTGGTTAGTTGGTTCGTCTAATAAAAGAAGATTTGGTTTTTGCCAGACAATTAAAGCTAAAACAAGTCGCGCCTTTTCACCACCCGAGAAAGTTTTAACTGGCTCGGTGACTTTGTCGCCTTGAAAATCAAATCCACCTAAATAATTACGCAGTTCTTGCTCTGTATTTTTCGGTTCGGCAAGTTGCGTTAAATGCCAAAGTGGTGATTCATCAGGGCGTAGATATTCTAATTGATGTTGAGCAAAATAGCCTAATTGAACACCTTTAGCAAGATTAATATGGCCTTCTTTAGGTGCAAGTTCACCAGCTAGTAATTTAATCAGTGTTGATTTACCTGCACCAT
Source organism: Gilliamella sp. Occ4-3 (assembly GCF_001690675.1). Classification (NCBI taxonomy): domain Bacteria; kingdom Pseudomonadati; phylum Pseudomonadota; class Gammaproteobacteria; order Orbales; family Orbaceae; genus Gilliamella; species Gilliamella sp. Occ4-3. Next base: position 39,992 of record NZ_LZHR01000024.1, on the reverse strand, counting down.
TGCGTCCTAATAGACCAATACGTGAACCAGGAACTAAATTAAGCTTAATTTTTTCTAGTATAATTTTATCATCATAACCCGCTACGACTTTGTCCATCATTAACAAAGGACTTGGTAAGAATTCTGATGGTTTAAAATTAAAATGAAATGGATTATCGACATGCGCTGGTGCAATCAGTTCCATTTTTTCTAACATTTTTATACGGCTTTGCGCCTGTTTAGCTTTTGTTGCTTTGGCTCTAAAGCGATCGATATAATTTTGTAAGTGTGCAACTTTGAGTTGTTGGCTTTCATAAAGAGACTGTTGTTGTGCTAACTTTGTAGATCGTTGAATCTCAAATGAGGAGTAGTTACCAGTGTATTCAAATAAACTTTTTTGTTCAATATGAATAATTTTATTGACTAAAGGATCTAAAAAATCACGATCGTGAGAAATTAAAATTAAAGTTCCTTGATAGTTGCTTAGCCATTTTTCAAGCCAAATGACAGCATCTAAATCAAGGTGATTGGTTGGTTCATCAAGCAGTAATAAATCAGAACGACACATTAACGCTTGTGCCAAATTCAATCGCATTCGCCAACCACCGGAATAGGACTTAACCGGTAACATTAATTGCTCATTAGAAAAACCAAGACCATGTAATAATGTTGCAGCTCGTGCACGAATTGTCCATGCATCTATGGTATCAAGCTTTTCATGAATGACCGCAATTTGTTGACCATTATTTTGCTCATTGGCAATATTTAACTGCTTTTCTAATTGACGATATTCACGATCGCCATCAATCGCATATTCAATCGCAGGAATATCCAAGGCTGGTGTTTCTTGATTGACCCAAGCCAGTTGCCAGTGAGATGGAACACTCAATGTGCCTGCATCAGCTTGGATTTCACCTTTAATTAGCGAAAAAAGGGTGGATTTTCCGCAGCCATTTTTACCCACTAACCCCACTTTTTGTTGAGGATTAATGGTTGCTGATGCATTATCTAATAGCAGGTTAACGCCACGGCGCACTTGGATCGAATCAAAAACTATCATGATATTTATGTCTATTATTCAAAATAAAGTAGGTTAATAAAAATTGTTTTAATCATCTAAAATCAGGAACGTTATAAAACAATCAATTTAAACAAAAAAGCCCTTTGTTGAAACGAAAAGGGCTTAAATTTAATTATTCGTAGGCCTATTTTTTAATTGCTGATAAAGCACGACGGATAAAGAACGTACATATACCAACAAAAACAAAGAGCCCTAAAAGTTGCGGTAACATACCTAAATCGAACGGTATTGCGAGTGGAGCATCATTTCCGCCATTGGTGATGCTAATCACAATTACAATAGCTAATAACACGCCAACTAAGCTCTCGCCAACAATCAAGCCCGATGCAATTAGCGCCGCTTTACGATCAACTTTTTGGTATTGTTCTTCTGGATCTAAATTTTGCGCTTGGGCTTTTTTGTACGCATTACGTTTAATTATCCATGATAAAAAAGTACCAATAATAATTGGTGTTGTAATGCTTGGCGGTAAATAAATGCCTAACCCAACAGCAAGAGCAGGTATGCGAAAATTAGATTTATTTCGGGCAAGAATTAAATCAACAATAATAATAGCAGCGCCTAAAGCAAGTCCTATTAAAATCATCGTCCAGTCAAGTTGATGAGCAAAAATTCCCTTAGCAATTGTTGTCATCAGTGTTGCTTGTGGTGCAGCTAAAACTTGGCTTACATCCATATTTTGGCGAGGTAAAGCGCCAGTAAAGCCATAAGCGTTATATAAAATTTCTAAAATAGGCGCAATAACAATTGCACCAACAACACAGCCAAGTAATAATGCGACTTGTTGTTTCCAAGGGGTAGCATTAACCAAATGACCTGTTTTTAGGTCTTGTAAATTGTCATTTGAAATACAAGCAATAGCCAATACAGCACTGGTTGTAAAGAGCGCAAGTGCGGTTGCAAAATTAGAACCTTCAATAGAAGATAGCATACCATTAGCTTCGCCTAAACCTAATAAGATCAATGAAATGACAACCACAGCAACTATTGCTATTCCTGATATTGGGCTTGCTGATGAGCCAACAAGTCCAGCCATATAACCACAAGCGGCAGCCACTAAAAAACCCATAATAAAAGCAAATAATACAGCGCAAAAAACTAATGTCCAAGCGACGCCAGCTGATAACCCACTATTGCCAATGAAGCTATAAAAAGTCACTAACAAAATAGCTAACATACTGCCCATAATGACTAAAATAGTTTTAGGTGATAAATCCCGCTCGGTTGATGCAATATCACTGTCAGACGCATCTGAACGCATACTTTTAAACGAGATTTTTAACCCTTCGGCCATCGGTTTGATTAACGTGAGTAATGTCCAAACGGCTGCAATTGCGATTACCCCTGCACCAATAAAACGAATATCTTTTGCCCAAAATCCCATAGCAACTTCAGATAACGGTTGACTAGTATCATAATCGGTAATTGCACTTAAAATTGGAACGCCAAATACCCAACCAATAATAGTACCAATTAAAATAGCAATTCCAGACATAATTCCGATTAAATAACCAGCACTAAGTAAAGCTAATGAGAACCCCATAGGCAGTTGAAAAATAGACTTACCAGCAGTAAACCAATAAGCAGTGCTTTCTGATAACGCACGAAAACCATTAGTAAAAAGGCTAACAATGGATGCAATCACGCCACCAAATAAAATATCTTTTAGCCCATCATTAGCTTCATTATTATCGGTTTTAGAGCCAGCTTTTAAAATTTCAGCGGCAGCCACACCTTCAGGATAAGGTAAATTACTTTTAACGACCATTACATGACGTAAAGGAATTGAAAATAAAACCCCAAGCATTCCGCCTGCGGCACATATTGCAAAGGTTAGCCAAAAAGGAAAGTGTTGCCAATAACCAATCATTAACAACCCTGGTAGCACAAAAATAATTGAAGATAAAGTGCCAGCTGCTGATGCCTGAGTTTGCACCATATTATTCTCTAAAATAGTTGAACCTGAAAACAGTTTCAATACAGCCATTGAAATTACTGCAGCAGGGATTGCTGACGAAAAAGTTAATCCAACTTTTAAGCCAAGATAAACATTCGATGCAGTAAAAATAACAGTAATAAGAGCGCCGAGAATGGTACCTCTTAAAGTAAGCTCGCGTAAATTATTCATATTGTTTAATAACGTTAAATTAATAAGCAGGTATTATATACTTAATTCACATTTATCGGCTAGAAGTTCCGTCTTTAAGGCTATTTTTACAATTTATATTATTATTTTTGGTGAAATAATTATCAATAATAGCAAAATATATAAGCGCCAATGTTTAAAAGAGTAACCGTTTTGCTATGAAACCATTTACAATAGTTCAATCAATAATTGATTTATGAGAGATATTTTGAACGCATTACGACGCTTACAAGCCATAACCAAACAACTTCGTGATCCTGTTAATGGTTGTCAATGGGATCGGCAACAAACTTTTGCATCACTAAAATCGTATACTTTAGAAGAAACCTATGAAGTTTTAGATGCAATTGATAAACAAGACATGGATGAGCTAAAAAAAGAACTTGGTGATCTACTATTTCACATTGTCTTTTATGCTGATTTAGCCCAAGAACAAGGAAGCTTTAATTTTGATGAGATTTGTTTATCGGTTGTAGATAAATTAGTTTATCGTCATCCTCATATTTTTACTGAAAATAAGACTAAAAAAACTAACTGGGAACAACTTAAACAAAAAGAACGAAACCAAAAAGCGCAATACTCATTGCTTGACGATATACCCCAAGCAATACCAGCGTTAATGCAAGCAGAAAAAATTCAAAAGCGTTGTGCCTCGGTTGGTTTTGATTGGCATGATATAAAACCTGTGCTTGATAAAGTAAAAGAAGAAATTGGCGAAGTTGAGCAAGAATTAGAACGCACTAAACAAGATCCACAAAAAATTGAGGAAGAACTTGGTGATTTATTGTTTGCGACCGTCAATTTAGCTAGGCATTTAAAGGTTAAATCAGAACTCTGTTTACAGCAAGCCAATAAAAAATTTACCCGACGATTTCAACAAGTAGAATCGATACTCAAACAAAAAAACTTATCTTTAATTGATGCAACGCTTGAACAAATGGAAGACGCGTGGCAAAGTGTTAAGCAATTAGAACAGATTAAACTCAATAGCGAAGTGAATAAAAATGACTGAACAAAAAAATGAATTATATCAAGAGATCGAAGCATGGGCACAAAATGCGATATTAAATAGTCCAAAATGGAGCATTAATCAGCTCGATTACTCTGAAAAAAGTATTACGGTTGTTGAAATGATCATCAGTGAGCTGGCTGAAAAAAACTTTAGCATTCCAGAAGAACAACTCAACATGATATCGCAAGAATACGGATGTTATTTATTGCTCACCGCCCATAAAATATACGGAGGTGAATTTTATTGGAACGAAGAATTTCAACAACCCATGTTAATTTGCTGTGAACCTGATGCCATGATAGTCCTCATGACATGGAACAAAGTAAAAGGACGATTAGTAGGGGATAAAGCCGATCATATTGCTTATTTCTTAGATGAATTTGGCAAAGCTACTTTTCAACCCGAAAAAGGCACTCATGTGGTTTATTTGTAATAAAAATAATCATTCTTAAAATTCTTTACCAATAAAACTAAGCAAGTAGATAAATATTAACAAACTTTACATTACTGAATTGGATGGAGATTGAAAGTGAATTACAAACTTTATATAGGCAATAAAAACTATTCAACGTGGTCTATGCGCCCTTGGGTTGTAATGAAACACTTTGGTATTCCTTTTGATGAAAAGTTTGTTAGATTTGATAATCTTGACGATAAATCTGCTTTTAAAGCAACAGTATCCTCAATATCAAAATATGGTACAGTACCAATTTTAGTTGATAATGATGTGGTGATATCTGATTCTTTGGCTATTTGTGAATACTTGGCTGAAAAACATCCCAACTTAGCTTTATGGCCGATAGATACTAAAAAAAGAGCTAATGCTCGCAGTTTAGTGGCTAAAATGCATTCAGGATTTTCTGCTATTAGAAAACATTTACCAATGAATATTGAAGCTGAGTTTTTCGAAATTGGGCAAATTATTTTACGTGATCATGCTGATGTCAAAAATGAAATTTCTCTTGTTGATGAATTATTATCTTCTTTCTTAAATTTTAATTTACCTCAATCTAACTACTTATTTGGTGAATTTACTATTGCTGATGCTTTCTATGCACCAATGTGTTTAAGACTAAAAAATTTCGGTATCAAAACATCGGCAACGTTAACCAACTACATTAACACTATTTGTCAAACTCATAGTGTTAAAGAATGGATAAGTGAGGCAATGCAAGAAAAAGATTTTATTGTGGTGGATGAACCTTATCGTCTACACCGTTAATTAACAAATTCTAAGATATTTTTAAATTACTCGTGTGATAGCCTCGAATCTTTGAGGCTAAACAGATACTTTGTACACTAAAAGCAACGTTATTACTGTCTAAATAACTTAATTATTCATAAATAGTTGTTAATCGAGAAAATCTTGTTCTTAATGAAATATAATCTTTTGAAAAATAATTAAATTTAATTTCTATCTCTTGGTTTATTAATTTAAATTTCATAATAACATAAGGATGAAAATCAAATTTAATAGTAAAATGAGGATGAGAATTAAATTTAGCAGAGAATAAATCATCATAATTAAGCCTTGATACAATTTTATTTGTATCTTTATCTGTAAAGCAGATTTGTTTGTTCATTCGATCAAAATACATAAAATTTTCGTAGGTTTTATCGCAATAAAAATTTGAACGCACAAACTCATCCTTAAACTCACTTTTAAAAATTGTAATATGTTTATTAATAATAATATTTGTGTATTTAATAAATACCAGATAGTAAGCTAAAACGCCAATAATGATAAATATGAGTCCAATATAATAATTTTTGAATAAAAAACTGCAAAAAGAAAAGGCCCCCAAAAGTGGCAAACATCCGCCAGCAATAAATCTTGTAATTGAAAATAACATCTATATCTCCTTTGTATTATGTGTAAATTATACCTGAATTCAAACATGAAGTGTAATTTTAAACACGGTAGGGTTTAGAACATTTTGGTCTTTTACGCAAGTTAATAATATCAGTGATATTGTCCAAATTAGGTTATTTTTATGCAAAATTTCATAATGCCTAGCGACACCTCCCTGATTGAAATACTAAACAGTTTTAGTTATCGACAGTCGATAATGTGCAAAAAATTCCCTATTCCTAAAGTTGAATTATTTTCATCTTTACATTTCTTTACAAAAAAGTCCGCCAAAAAACTAGCCAACAATTTTTAAAATGGTTATACTTTTATCGCTATAGGAAAACAAGCTTATTAAATAAGTAAATAATTATAAAAATTTAAATAAAACAAATAATTACTTGACAGGTTAACCATAATGCATTATCATTTTAGACACCAGACACCAGACACCAGCACTGGCAAACCTATGTCTTAAATTTATTAAATAATCTTATTCGACGTGTTTTTACACTAAGCTCATTTATACCTTCCAAATTATTTCTCAACGAATTATCGAAATTATCGTTCAAATCACCTAAAACAGCTTTGCTAGTATTAGCACTGTTATTATTGTCATCGTCATGGAATGTTCAGGCGAATGGTAAAAAGGCTCGAGCGGGTAATCGTAGTGATGCAATAATAATACCGTCGCCAGTTATCAATTATGCAAGGCCGAATCTACATGTGGGTACGGGCTTATCCGCAGGCCCAGCTGACATATGGAATCCTGATAAGGGCTTTTTAGTACAATCAATCAATCCTGAATCATACAGCCTAAATTTTCCGACTACAGGTGCGCATAATTTATATTTTGATTTACTCATAAGTGGAGTAGATATAAATGAATTGACATGGGAACCCGTTACTTTGGGGGGAATCACTGCAACAGTGACAAATGTTGTAGCTAATGATAGGTGGATTCCTCAAGAAGATAAAGGAGAAGTAGTTGTACGCGTTAAGCTAACAGGTCCAGAGGCAAGAAATCAATGGTACAATCCTCATCCTAACCCAATTGCTATGCCACAGTTACCACAGACGTTTGAGTTAGTGGGTAGAGATAAAGATGGTTATGAGGTAGTAAAATATGGATTTGAGTTGAGGCAGTGGTTCTTCCTTCGGGCGGGGGATTTTTCGAGATATGATATGTATTATAGTAACCAGTTAGCATGGTGTAATGGTTTGGGTTATCGCATGCCGAGGGTAAACGATTTAACCAATGCAATGTGTAGTGATTACACGGATTTCGCCTGTATGAATGGCGCACATGGCGCCACGCCTTCGTCACGAGGTAATTGGTACATGCGTTACATAGGTGCAGGATTTTTCACGGAGTGGGGCCACGTGGGCTACTACGCTGATGCGAACTTCTACGACGACCCCTCCTACATCAATTTCGCCTACTGGACAAGCGACGAGTCAGGTTACGATGGCCACTTCGTTGTCACCTCGAACACCCCCATTCTCATCGGCAACGTCTTCGCCATCAGCGCCGACGGCAGAACTGCCGTTGTTTGCACCGCACCTTAGTTTTTTTAGCGTTTAGTCCTTAATCCTTAGGGCGCGGAAGGTGGTTATGGTGCTTGTGAGGGGACAATATAGACAAGAATAAAGCCCCCGCGCAAGTTGGGGCGCCGAGCTGGCAAAGCCTGCGAGGCTAGTATTTTAATGACTAAAAGTCAAAAAAGCTTCTGACTGATGATGCCAAAGCAATGATAACTTAATATAATTAAATATTATCATAATAAATATTGAGTAAAATTAGCAACAAATAAAACAGGTTATTTTGTAGCTTACTTTTTTGTTTAAATGTCAAACATTTTTTTTATAAAAATATTAAAAAGTGATGATATACGATTCTAGTAAGGTAATTTTTTGTGGCGTATAATTTGGTTCCACTAATCACTTTCTAGCTGTAAAACCAAGATGAAATTTAATGCAATAATTGTGGCTTTAATGGTTACCAGTCTATCTTGTGCTGCAACAGAACCTGCCCTCCATTGGGGTTATGAAGGCGAAAATAATCCAGAAAATTGGGGACACCTTTCGCCAGAGTTTTCAACCTGCGAAACAGGAAAAAATCAATCACCAATTAACATTGAACATGTTTTTAAAACGCACCACGATAAACTTAAACTGACGTTCAAACTAAGCAAGCAGGAAATCATCAATAACGGTCATACAATTCAAGTTAATGTTAATGATGGTAATACGCTTGAAATTGACAACGAGCTGTTTACGTTACAACAATTCCATTTTCATACGCCAAGCGAAAATAAAATTAAAGGCAAATACTTCCCGATGGAAGCTCATTTTGTTTATAAAAACAAAAATGGCGACTTAACGGTTGTTGCCTTGATGTTTAATAAAGGAAAACCTAATCCTGAATTAGCGAAAGCTTGGCAACAAATGCCAGAAGACGAAGGCAGTACCGCCACATTATCTCAATCAGTCGATATTAAGGCTTTATTGCCAAATAGATTGGATTTTTACCGCTTTAGCGGTTCACTAACAACTCCACCTTGTACTGAAGGCGTTCGATGGATTGTGTTAGAACAAGAAAGCAGTGCATCTGCTGAACAAATCGAAAAATTCCACTCAATCATGCATCACAACAATAATCGTCCAACGCAACCTTTGAATGGGCGAGTGATTGTTGATTAGTGTTTCTAGGCTCTGTTTAGTGTGAATAGAGCCTTGAATTTGTGCATTTATTATCTATCAACAAGTAAGATATATCGCTTATTTTTTAAGTAATTTTCTGCCTTGATAGTCACAACTCATATTCTATAAATACTATTAGTTAGCTTAAATTAGTTCACTTAACTATCGTTGTCTTTCTTAATTGATGAAGGCGATTATATTTAAATTAAGCTAGCAAAGAAAAGTTTTCTAACGATAGGATATTATCTTGTTTGCTAATATAACAATACTAAAAATCCCTAGAATAAACTAAAAATACAACTTAGGTTTGTAATAATACTTAATCAATAATCGATTAGATAATGCAGTTAATTAATGAATTAACTTATTAAAAAAGTTATATTATCTGCCAATAAAAATTACGTTTTATGATTAAAAAGGAATAGTTAACATGAAAGATAAAATTTTTACTATTACAGTAATATTATTAGCTGGGTTTGGCATGTCCTTTTCGGTTAACGCAATTTATGAGATAACTTGCCCCGATTCAGTTCAAGTAAAATCCATTCCGACGGAACTAGAAATATTGCCTGAAGGGTGGCAAATATTCGAACAGAAAAATCAGTTTTTGCAGGTTGATGATGGTGAAGTATATTCTGGTAAACCAGTGAATTTAGGACAGATGATACCTTTTACAATTACTATTAACGGTAAAAAATATAAACATTCATGGCATGTTGATACTAGTTATAATACATCCAATGATACTGGCTACTGGTTTAATTGTTCTTATTCATTTAATCGAGTTCGCCTGATAAAACGTATCGATTCGACCATGAAAACTTGTTGGGTAATAACTTCAAAAGATGCAAAAGGTAAAATGAAAGTAAAACTAAATTGCGATAAAAAAATACATGAAGGTCCACAATCTTTTTATTAAACGTGATGATAAAGTTAGTTTAAGTTTCCACAGTGAGTAAATTAGACAGTAAAAATAACCTTGGCTTGGATAGCTAATAGTCAATGCATTTTTTTAATAAGATGATGTTAATTAGTCAAAATCATCTTATTTTTATACGATTAATTAGGAATAGAAAACGTGAAAAGTAAAATTTTAAATTTAGCAACAATAGCCATAATAGGGGCAAGTTTTTGTGATTCAGTTAACGCAAATGAAGAGATAGTTTGTCCCGAATCGGTAACAATAAAATATTCTAAACCTGATTTAGAAGTTGTACCTGACGGTTGGGAAGTGTCTGAAGAAGGCTATGATATGAAAAAAATTGATAGTTTAATTTTGCCAGAAGATATTGCTCACAGTACTTCTTTACGTCGACTAAATCAAGTAGAAGTATATTCAGGAAAATCAGCCGATTCCGCAAAACAAATAAAACCTAAGCCAGCGACAATAAATGGGAAAAAATATAAGGCAGTTTGGTTGTTAGATGGTAGTAATGATACCAATAAATTGAGCTTTTGGGCTAGCTGCAATTATAGCTATAATAACAAAGTACAACTGATAAAGCCTATTGATGCCTCGCTGAAAACTTGTTGGGCAATTTACACCCAAGATCAGCAACAAGGAACACTTGCTAAATTAGTGTGTAGCGCTGAAAAGGTAAAATAATTTTAGTTTGGATATTCGGGAATGTGTTCAAATTTACCACAAAATATTGCCTAATAAAGATTAATTAAGATGGTCGGTGTTCCCCCCCTTACTTTTTGGGGATTAGATCGTTATAGATTACTTTTGTATATGTTGATTTATAAAATGAATGACAGGTCGCCAGACTTCCTGTTCTGGTGCTTGATAATCCCATAAAGGTGTAACCAGATCATCTAATATTTTTAATTTAGTGATAAAATTTTTTGAGTAGGTTTGACGTTCTTCTTCCGAAATGGCTAATAATCTTTCTGAAGAAATATATTTGCGCTTTTGCCGTGGATTTTCAATAAAATTGGCTAAACTACATAATTCTTTCTCATTTTCACATTCAGAATAAGAAAAGGGATAAGTTTGTTCTACTTGTTCAAAAGCATCTGCAATTTGTGGTAAATTTACCGCTTTCATTGCGGGTACGATATATTTTGCTGTAGCATAATTCCATAAAAGATTACACCAACCATCACTTTGCCAGTGACTGATGGTATGAATGACAACAAAAGCATAAAAGGCATTTCGATCCAGCTTTGTGCTTAGATCAGATTCGCAAGGTATATATTCATAAATTTTATCAAAGATTTCTATTACATCCTCAAAATCAGATAGCTTTTTATTCTGAGTTAACATATTAATTGTTATCATTCTATTTCCTTATTTTATTTGAATTTTAACATATTTGAAAAGTAATGAGATTTTATTTAGTTGCTATTTTAAAAATATACTTTTTATTGGGTATGTAAAAATTGTGTTGATAATTAAATTTGGATAGATTTTAAAAGGTTTTAATCATTATCATTGGATTGGCGTAAAACAGTAAGATTAAATTTATGCTGTTTAGATGAGCAAGAGAGGTTAGTGCAACCTCTCTTTTTCTGCGATAAATGTTAATTTATTTTACGCGTGATACGTATTCGCCTGAACGGGTATCCACTTTAAGGATCTCGCCAATTTGTACAAATAAAGGCACGCGAACAACTGCACCTGTTGATAATGTTGCTGGTTTACCACCTGTTCCTGCTGTGTCGCCTTTTAAACCTGGATCAGTTTCGATTACTTCAAGTTCAACAAAATTTGGTGGTGTTACTGCAATCGGTTGGCCGTTCCATAAAGTTAAAATACATTCCGCTTGATCAACTAACCATTTTGCATTGTCGCCAACCGCTTTGGCATCAGCCGAAAGTTGCTCAAATGTATCGTTATTCATAAAATGCCAAAATTCACCATCGGTATAAAGATAAGTTAAATTCATATCAACAACGTCAGCGGCTTCAACTGATTCGCCTGATTTGAATGTTTTGTCAACAGTTTTGCCTGAAAGTAATTTTTTAATTTTTACACGATTAATAGATTGACCTTTACCTGGTTTATAAAACTCATTTTCAACAATGACACACGGTTCGCCGTCTTGCATTATTTTAAGACCAGCTTTAAACTCATTAGTACTATAAGATGCCATAAAAGCTCCAACTAAAATTCTGAATTACAAAAAATGAGTCGTATTATACAGCAAAAAGTTGAACTACCAAATAATAAAGATGAGTGGATTTTTGATCTGGCCAATGTTGTGACAGATATCAACGTTTTATACTCCTGTTTAGGACTAGATCCCAATACCATTTCAATCCGCATGCAACAAGCAAAAAAGGCGTTTCCGCTTCGAGTTCCTAGGGCTTTTATTAATCGAATGGAAAAGGGTAATAGTAATGACCCACTTTTGTTACAGGTGCTTTGTGATGATAGGGAGTTATTAAAAGTTGAAGGGTATAGTCATGACCCATTACAAGAGCAAGATAATGCCATTCCTGGATTATTGCATAAGTATCACAATCGGGCATTATTGATCACTAAGACCGCTTGTGCAATTAACTGCCGTTACTGTTTTAGACGGCATTTCCCTTATCATGATAATCAAGGATCTAAGAAGAATCTTGCCATTGCGCTTGAATATATTGCAAATCATCCTGAACTTGATGAAATTATTTTATCAGGAGGTGATCCGTTAATGGCAAAAGATCATGAAATGGCTTTTTTGATTAATGCACTTGAAAAAATACCTCATGTTAAGCGTTTACGGATTCATACGCGTTTGGCTGTTGTTATTCCTTCACGAGTAACGGCTGAACTTTGTCGGTTATTTGTTGAAAGTAGGTTGCAAATTGTAGTAATTACTCACATTAATCATTCAAATGAAATTGATAATGCAGTTGCTGGCGCAGTTGGGCTTTTAAAAAAGAGTGATGTAATTGTGCTAAATCAAAGTGTATTACTGAAAAATATTAATGATAATGCCAATGTTTTGGCTCAGTTAAGTAATAAACTTTTTGATATTGGCATTTTGCCTTATTACATTCATTTATTAGATAAAGTACAAGGAGCTGCTCATTTTCTAGTTGATGATAACTCAGCTAAATTAATAATGAAACAGCTTGCCGAGCAAGTATCTGGTTATTTAGTGCCTAAATTAGCGCGCGAAATCGGTGGTGAGAAAAGTAAACAAGTACTTACTTTTTGGAATTAGTTAATTGTTTTTTTAGTTATAACTTATTATTTTATAATCTATTTATTCTATTTTATTTTATCGTATGGTAATTAAGGGTTAATGGGATTTATCTGTAAAAATCTCATTGACGAAAAATAAAATAGGCACTATAATTCCGACCTCTTTAATTAATGCTGTGGAGTTTTTACTCTGCAACCTGTTGATAATTAGATTTGGATATAAATCGTCATGAAACGCACATTTCAACCATCAGTATTAAAACGCAATAGAACTCACGGTTTCCGTGCTCGTATGGCAACTAAAAACGGTCGTCAAGTTCTTGCTCGCCGTCGTGCTAAAGGCCGTGTTCGTTTAACTGTTGCTAGCTGATTTAAAGTTGGGTGATTAAGTTCACTTTTCCTCGGGAGTTGCGGTTGTTAACTCCCTTTGATTTCAATCATGTCTTCCAAGAGTCCATTCGGGCTGGTTCTCCGTTTTTAACTTTAGTTGCACGAAAAAATAACTACAATCATATGCGGTTAGGGTTTGCTATAGCTAAAAAACAAGTGAAACGAGCTCATGAGCGTAATCGTATAAGGCGACTGGCTAAAGAGTATTTTCGGCTTCATCAACATCAATTTCCTAATATTGATTTTATTGTGATGGCCAAACAGCCAGTTATCGACTTAGATAATCAGCAACTCGTTGAAACACTGAATAAATTATGCCAACGAATCATAGCCAAATACGAGGCTTGAATAAATTTAAATTGATTATTAAACAGCATATTTATGCATTTAACTATATGATAGTTAATGTTTTTGTGTTTTTTGTTCGTGTTTATCAACGTTTTATTAGTCCTTTATTAGGTCCTAAATGTCGCTTTACACCGACATGTTCACAGTATGCAATAATTGCACTGAGACGCTTTGGATTAATAAAAGGTGGTTGGCTAACCGTTAAACGTGTATTAAAATGTCATCCTTTACATGAAGGAGGAGAAGATTTTGTTCCTCCAAAAATTAAAACCAATAGAGAAAAACACTAATGGGATCTCAACGTAATATTTTAGTCATTGCTTTACTTTTTGTATCTTTTTTTATTTGGAAAGCGTGGGAAGAAGATCACACACCTAAACCCCCGATCGAAAACCAATTAACACAACAAAGTGATGATGGCTCAATAGCTGGCGCAGTAGGTAAAACAATTACTGTAAAATCAGATGTGCTGTCACTCACTATTAATACTTATGGTGGGGATGTTCAGGCTGCACAATTATTGAAATATGAGCAAACTCTTCATTCTGGTACGCCTTTCCAATTATTAACATCTCGTCCAGATTTTGTTTATGTTGCTGAAAGCGGATTAACAGGTAAGGATGGTCCTGATAATGCAACTCAAGGATCAAAACGTCCAGTCTATCAAACTGAAAAGTCAGAATATGTTTTAGCTGATGGGCAAGATGAATTGCGTGTTCCTCTTAATTATCAAGTTAATGGTGTAAGTTATACTAAATACTATATATTACACCGTGGTAGTTATTCTATTGATGTTCAGTATGATATTAATAACCAAAGCAGTGCACCTGTTGATGTTGCCATGTATGGTCAATTAAAACAAACAATTAAATTACCTGATGATATTCCAACCGAAGGTGGTAGTGGATTAGGACAAAGCGCATTCCGTGGTACAGCTTACTCTAGTTCTAGTTCTAATTATAGTAAATACAGTTTTGATGATATCAAAGATAAAGCTTTATCGGTTGAGACTCAAACGGGTTGGATTGCGATGTTGCAACACTATTTTGCTTCCGCATGGGTACCCGCACAGGATAAAAATAATCTATTTTATTCTCGTGCGACGGCTAATAATTCTCAAGCAACAATTGGTTTCAAAAGTGAATCAGCAGTTATTCCTGCGGGGAGTTCACAAATTATTGGTGCAAAATTATGGTTAGGACCAGAAATTCAAAGCCAATTGAAAGAAACAGCCAATCATCTTGATTTAGTTGTTGACTATGGATGGTTATGGTTTTTATCACAACCGTTGTTTTATTTGTTGAAGTTTATTCAGAGTTTTGTTGGTAACTGGGGCTTCTCAATTATTGTTATCACATTTATTGTTCGAGGTATTTTATTCCCATTAACTCGTGCTCAGTATCGTTCAATGGCGAAAATGAAGTTGTTACAGCCTCGCATACAAGCTTTAAAAGAGCGTTATGGTGATAATAGGCAAAAAATTAGTGTAGAAACAATGGCGCTTTACAAGCAAGAAAAAGTGAATCCGTTAGGTGGTTGTCTGCCATTAATTATCCAAATGCCGATTTTTTTATCATTGTTCTATATGTTAAGTAGTACAGTTGAACTACGACATGCGCCATTTGCGCTTTGGATTTATGATTTATCAGCGCAAGATCCATACTATATTTTGCCTTTATTAATGGGTGTCAGTATGTTTTTAATTCAGAAAATGTCACCAACACCTGTTACCGATCCACTACAACAAAAATTAATGACTTATATGCCATTAATTTTTACGTTGTTCTTCTTATGGTTCCCATCAGGCTTGGTTTTATATTATATCGTCAGTAACTTATTCACAATTGCTCAGCAACGAATTATTTACTGGGAACTTGAGAAAAAGGGACTTCACGAGAAGAAAAAGAAATAGTATTGATTAAAAGGAGGAGTGATCCTCCTTTTTTGTTTTTATCTTTGGTGTTAATAATATGAATATACAGCAACAATTTAATTTGATAGGTAATGAAAACGGTTATTGGTTTGTAAGTGCTAATGGACGATTATGGCTGCCTAATGGTGAAGTTCCTGTTGGGTGTGCTGATGAATTTGGTTTTACCAACAAACTTGCTCAACCAATAGGTGAATGGAATGGGCAAACAGCTTGGCTGATTTGTGATGAAATGAAAAATGCGATGAGTTCAGTTCGTTCATTACTTGATAGAACAGATCAATCATTATTTAATTTAGCTGGTCGAGCAGTGCAACTTTCTGAGTTTTATCGTTCCCACAAATATTGTGGATATTGTGGGCATGAGATGTATATCAGTAGCACGGAATGGTGTTGTCTATGCGATCACTGCAAAGAGCGCTATTATCCACAAATTTCACCATCTATTATTGTGGCTATTCGTCATAATAATAAAATTTTATTAGCAAAACATGTTAGGCATAATCAAGATAACTTATATACCGTTTTAGCTGGTTTTACTGAAATCGGTGAAACAATGGAAACAGCCGTTGAACGAGAAGTATTTGAAGAATCAAAAATAAAAATTAAAAATATTCGTTATGTTGGTTCGCAACCTTGGCCATTTCCAAATTCATTAATGATGGCTTATTTAGCTGATTATGATAGCGGTGAAATAGTGGTAGATAAAAACGAACTCATTGAAGCAAATTGGTACCATTATACAGAGTTACCTAAAATTCCTGAGTATGGCACCATTGCTAGACGCTTAATTGAGGATACAATTATACTTTGCCGCGAATATGATGAATATGGCAATGACTAATTATATTGAATTGTTCTTGTTAGATTAACTGTTTTTGATTCGTCACCTGTTGTAATACACACAGCTTTAGTCCAATCACTGTTTGGATTATAATCTGAATAAGTACAAGTTTCTATTAGTTCTACCTCTTGTTCGTTTTTATCATTAATGATGATGTCTCCATTTGATGATAATTTAAAGGTTTTGATAATAGTTTTTTCTAATTGATTGTTTGCGTTATATACAAATTCTTTTTCTTGAGCCAACACAGGGAATTTTGTTTTTTCATCTACAGGAATATAGGCATTATATAACACGAGTTCTACACGATTGTTGTCATAAATAATTTTGCTGTTAAAAATGATATTATTTTCTGCAAAATGCGATAAAGTTGTTTCAACTAAACGATCTTGTTCATCGAACTCTGAACTTGCGACGATATCATTTTCATTGTTTTTCATACCTAGTATATTTTGTGAAGAATCAAAGGTAATATCGTAAACGTTTCTGGTATCGCCTATGCCGTAGCTATATTTAGCTGTGTCGTAGTTAATTTCGCCATGTAGCCCTTCTAAATCATAATTAGCTACAAAGCCTTTGTCATTGTAGTTAATTATCTTAGTTGATGAGCCTTGAATATGCTGTTGTTTAATCATTTTACTAAATGGTAATAGCTCTGGCTCAGTATGGAAAAGGTAGCTATTAATAACTGCTGTTGGTAGTTGTGGTAAGTTTTTTTTGTCAGATGTTTTTTTATCATCGCAACCGTTAATTAGTAATGTACTGCTAATTATGCACGTATATAAAAATAAATTATTTTTTCTCATAGTTCTATTTTCCTTTTATCCTGTTTTCTTATTTATTTTTGCACCATACTGCAAGTGCTTCACATTGCCAATCTTTCATCATATAGTACCAAGCAGAGCGCCATTTACGTACTGTATCATTGTGTAAATTTAAAGCTTTTCCTATTTGTGAGTTATTAGCCCCAGAAACAAGTAACTCAATGAATTGTAGCCATAATTCAGGTTTTGGTATACGGTTTAAACTAGTGTTGCTTAAAAGACTAAAGCTATGTCGACACCGTTTACAGCGATAGCAAGTGCGAGAACCAATTTTGGCGGTTTCGTTAGATCCACAGTGTTTACAAGTTGGATTTTGTTCATTCAATAAGGCAGTTACTTTAGCTTTAATGGTATTGTATTGTTCCGCTAAAGATGGCATTAGTTTTGTTTGTTTTTGATGTGTATACCAGTTATGTAATGATGGGTAATAGCTTTGAAGATAGTTAATAATAGCTCGATCCCGTCGTATAACTTTTTCGAGCGATGTTTCGAGTCTGTCCGCAATTTCTTTATAACCCATTTTATTTATTCGGTTGGTAAAAATAAACTCTAACCAATTATAGGGCATTAAACGATAGAAAGGAGTATTGGTTGAAACGGTAAAATATTTATGACAGTCTTTACAACGATATGTTTTATTAGGTTTTGAACGAATTATATAGAATTCAGTTTTTTTACAGAAGGGACAAGATTGCACATGTTGCGATGTTATTTTTTCTAGGTCATGATGAAAAGCTTTAAATTCATCATGTAATTCGTTTGGTACGAGTTCATAAATCATTTTTTATTCCCTTATCGCTTATCCCCGTAAATATTATCAGATTTTTACATAAACATATAGCTTTCCTGAAACTTTTTTACATTTTCTAGTAAAGTACAATAATTGTCCAAGTATAAATATGATAATTAATGTTTATCTATAAATTTCTTATACTGGTGAATTAAAAAGATGTGAAAAATTGCTATTAAATAATATGATTAATAATGTGATTTGATGAATATGAGAATCTAGATAGGTAATTAAATGCTCCTTCCAATTTGAAAAGAGCAGTATTTCAAAAAATATTATTTTTGTTGATGCAACCATTCGGCTACTTGTTTGGCAAAATAGGTTAATACGCCATCGGCACCAGCACGTTTAAAGCAAAGTAAAGATTCCATAATTGCTGATTTTTCATCTAACCAACCGTTTTGAATTGCCGCTGTTAACATAGCATATTCGCCAGAAACTTGATAAGCAAAAGTTGGGACAGCAAAGGTGTCTTTAACTCTTCGAACGATATCAAGATAAGGCATACCAGGTTTAACCATGACCATATCTGCACCTTCACTTAAATCTTGATAGATTTCTTGTAATGCTTCGTTACTATTAGCTGGATCGAGTTGATAAGTTTTTTTATTGCCACCTTTAATATTTTTCGCAGAACCGACAGCATCACGAAAAGGACCATAAAAACTTGATGCGTACTTTGCGGAATAAGCCATAATTTGTGTGTTAAAAAAACCGTGCTTTTCGAGTTCGTTACGTATTGCTCCAATGCGTCCATCCATCATGTCACTTGGTGCAATAATATCTACACCTGCTTGAGCTTGCATTAATGCTTGTTTAACAAGCGTTTCAACAGAGATATCATTTTGTACATACCCTTGTTCATCAATAATGCCATCTTGTCCATGCGTGGTATATGGATCAAGTGCGACATCAGTTAGTACACCGAGCTCTGGAATTTCTTTTTTTAATGCTCGAACAGCTTTTGGTACTAATCCATTTTCGTTATATGCTTCTTGTGCTAATGAAGATTTTTTTGATGGTTCAATAGCGGGAAATAGTGAAAGAACAGGAATTCCTAGTTTAGCTACTTGTTCCGCTTCTTTTAACAATACGTCAATACTCATTCGATTAACGTTTGGCATCGAGGTAATTGATTCAGTAATATTATTTCCTTCAACAATAAAAACCGGATAAATTAGATCGTTGACCGTCAAACTATGTTCTGCAACCATACGACGACTAAAGTCATGGGCACGATTACGGCGTAGGCGGCGCTTTGGATATTGACCAGTAATTAATGATGGCATGAAATACTCCTGTTTATTCTCAATTAGGTTTGATTTATTATCTGACTCTATATGCTGATTAGCAAATTAATTTGTTATCTTGTAATAATTCTATTTTTTACTTTACAACATATATCGATTGAGGGTAAAATTGCGCACTAATTTTAATCCCTTGTGATATTAAACAAATTTGAGGTGAGAGGCACATGCCAGTAATTAAAGTACGTGAAAATGAACCTTTCGATGTAGCGTTACGTCGTTTCAAACGTTCTTGTGAAAAAGCAGGAATTTTAGCTGAAGTTCGTAATCGTGAATTTTACGAAAAACCAACAACTATTCGTAAACGAGCTAAAGCAGCAGCTGTTAAGCGTCATGCTAAAAAATTAGAAAGAGAAAACGCTCGTCGTACTCGCTTATATTAATATTTTAAGATTATTTATACTGAAAATTAAAATTGATATTAAAAATCAATTTATTATCTTTTTGATATAAAGAATTCTAACAAGCCGTATTTTGATACGGCTTGTTGTCTTTTTATAACACCATAATTGGTTAAAGTTTTATCATGAAAGGTCTTATTCCTCGCGATTTTATCTTGGATCTAACTGCTCGAACTAACATTCTTGATGTGATTGGTAAACGGGTTAAAATGAAAAAAAAGGGGAATAATTATTTTGGTTGTTGCCCTTTTCATGATGAAAAAACAGCTTCTTTTTCTCTTAATGAGAAAAAACAGATCTTTTATTGTTTTGGATGTGGAGCGTCAGGATCTGTTGTTAATTTTCTAATGCAATATGAGAGGTTATCTTTTCCTGAGGCTATTGAAGAGTTAGCTAGCTTGCAAGGGATTCGTGTCCCTTATATTGATAACGATAAAAATCAAATTGATCAATCAAAGCACATTGAATCTAGAAATGTACGTCGAGATCTATATACTTTGATGGGCAAAATTACCGATTTTTATCAGCAACAATTAGCATTATCTACATCTACTGATGCTCAAAAATATCTTGAGCAACGGGGACTCAATGCAGAAATTATAGCACGGTATAGAATTGGTTTTGCGCCTAATGAGTGGCGTTTAACTTCACAAAGTGTGGTTAAAACAAAAGCTGAAGAAGCACTTTATGAACAAGCCGGTATGCAAGTCAGCCACGATAGGGGTAATCAATATGACCGTTTTCGTGGAAGAATCATGTTTCCTATTCGTGATAGACAAGGCAATGTTATCGCGTTTGGTGGACGAACTATCATTAATGATTCTGCAAAATATATTAATTCACCAGAAACCCCTATTTTTCATAAAGGCTTTCAACTTTATGGACTTTATGAAACGCTAGAAGTCAATCGTAATCCTCAGCAATTGATGGTGGTTGAAGGCTATATGGATGTGGTTTCGCTTGCTCAATATGGCATTGATTATTCTGTTGCTGCTTTAGGTACGGCTACATCAGAGGAGCATATTAAATTATTATTTAGAGCAACCGATTCGGTAATATTTTGTTATGACGGCGATAATGCTGGGCGAAGCGCTGCTTGGCGGGCACTTAATGTTTTATTACCTTGCTTAATCGATGGTAAGAAAATTACTTTTGCTTTTTTACCTCAAGATGAAGATCCTGATAGTTTTGTGCGTAAAGTCGGTAAGGATAATTTTGAAAAATATTTAAATGAATCTTCAAATTTATCGAAATTTTTATTTGATGAACTTTTGAAACAGGTTGATTTAAAAACGGCTGAAGGAAAAGCGAAATTGAGCTCGCTAGCTTTACCGCTACTTGATCAAATTAAGGCGAAAGCCTTTAGATTAAATTTATTGCAGAAGCTCGGTAATTATTTAGGTTTACTTGATGTATCTCAATTAGAACAATTAATTCAAGAAAATCGTTCCCAACGTGATGAAAAGGCAAATGAAAAAGCACCTACATCACAAATGAAATTAACAACGATGCGAGTTTTAATTGGTTTATTACTTCAATATCCTAATCTTGCTGAGCAAGTTTCTGATATAAATGTGATTCGCCAGGTTAAAATGGCTGGGATCGAGATTTTTGTTGAATTACTTGAACTATGTCAACGTTATCCCAATATAACTACTGCACAAATATTAATAGAGTGTATGGATAGACCGTTTTATAAGCAGTTGAATCGTTTATCCACATGGGAGTGTCATTATCAAGATGCTGAAATAGGCTCAATTTTTTCACATACTTTAAAAGAGTTATATGATAATATACTCGCCCAGAGGCAAGATGAACTAATCGCAAAAGAGAGAGTCTCCGGTTTAAGCACCGCAGAGAAAAAAGAATTGGCGACTTTAATACTTGTTTTATCAAAAAAAGACTAAATATATAGAGTACGTGTAGATTCCAGATATTGTTCTACATGCATAATATAAATGACCAAATAACTAAAATGGATACCTTTATGGAGCAAAATTCTCAATCACAGTTAAAACTCCTAATCATTCGAGGTAAGGAGCTAGGATACCTGACCTATGCTGATGTCAACGATCACTTGCCTGAAGAGATTATTGATTCAGATCAGATTGAAGATATTATCCAAATGATTAATGATATGGGGATTCAAGTTCTTGAAGAAGCCCCAGATTCTGATGAGTTATTACTTTCAGATAATGTCCCTGATGAAGAGGCCGTTGAAGCTGCAACAGCATTAGTATTATCTAATGTTGAGTCAGAAATTGGTAGAACAACCGATCCTGTTCGTATGTATATGCGTGAAATGGGAGCGGTTGAACTGTTAACGCGTGAAGGCGAAATCGATATTGCTAAGCGTATTGAAGATGGTATTAATCAAGTTCAAACTTCGGTATCCGAATATCCAGAAGCTATAACTTATCTTTTAGAGCAATATAATTTAATCGAAAGTGGACAAGTTCGTTTATCTGATTTGATTACAGGTTTTGTTGATCCAAATGCTGAAGAAGTTGTTGAAGAGTTACCTGAAGATTTAGACGTTAGTGAAACCGAAATTGAAATCGATGATAGCGATGATGATAGTGAGGATGATGAAAACGAGGCATCAACTGATGATGATGTTTCTATCGATCCCGAAGTTGCTAAAGCTAAATTTGCCGAATTAAAAGAGCAACATGATAAAACGTCTGATGCTATTAAAAAATATGGTCGTGCTCATAAAAAAGCACAAAAAGAGATCGAAAATCTATCAGAAATATTTAAACAATTCCGTTTAGTTGCTAAACAGTTTGATATTCTTGTTAATAACATGAGAAGCATGATGGAGCGTGTTAGAACTCATGAACGTGTTATTATGAGGATTTGTGTTGAAAAATGCAAAATGCCGAAAAAACTATTTATGACTTATTTTACTGGTAATGAAAATAGCATGGATTGGTTTAAGAAAGCTTTATCATCGAAAGGTGCTTTTGCGGCTAATTTAAAAGATTTTGAAACTCAAATTGCTGCTCAAGTTGATTCGTTACAACAAATTGAAACTGAAACAAGTCTTTCTATTGAGCAAATTAAAGATATTAATCGACGTATGTCTATTGGCGAAGCTAAAGCGCGTCGAGCTAAGAAAGAAATGGTAGAAGCTAACTTACGACTAGTTATTTCTATTGCGAAAAAATACACCAACCGAGGATTACAATTCTTAGATCTTATCCAAGAAGGTAATATTGGCTTGATGAAAGCAGTTGATAAATTTGAATATCGTCGTGGTTATAAATTCTCAACCTATGCAACTTGGTGGATAAGACAAGCGATTACTCGTTCTATAGCTGACCAAGCAAGGACAATTCGTATTCCGGTACATATGATTGAAACAATTAATAAGTTAAATCGTATTTCTCGTCAAATGTTACAGGAAATCGGTCGTGAACCAACACCTGAAGAGTTATCTGAACGCATGCAAATGCCTGAAGATAAAATTCGTAAAGTGCTTAAAATTGCTAAAGAGCCAATTTCGATGGAAACACCAGTTGGTGATGACGAAGATTCGCATTTAGGTGATTTTATTGAAGATACTGCGCTTGAGCAACCGCTAGATGCGGCGACTTCTGAGAGTTTACGTAGCGCAACTCGCGATATTTTATCAGGATTAACGCCTAGAGAAGCGAAAGTGTTACGTATGCGATTTGGTATTGATATGAATACAGATCATACGCTAGAAGAAGTTGGTAAGCAATTTGATGTAACTCGTGAACGTATTCGTCAAATTGAGGCTAAGGCGCTGAGAAAATTACGTCATCCAAGTCGATCTGATGTGCTTCGTAGTTTCTTAGAATAAATTTTATCTTTCTTGTATATCGCCACTTTTGTGGCGATTTTTTTATTCTTGTTAATCAAAGATATTAAAAATCATGAATATATTTCAACGTGTTAAGATTGATTCATTCTTATTGATTCTAATTTGTGTTGTGATTACAGCTAGCTTTTTTCCTTGTGAAGGACAGGCTAAAACGGTTTTTGAATACCTTACAACTTTTGCTATTGGCTTGCTATTTTTTATGCATGGTGCAAAACTTTCTTTTCAAGCAATTGTCTCTGGTATTAAAAATTGGCGATTACATTTGTTAATATTTACAACTACATTTGTAATATTCCCAGTTTTAGGCATGATGATGCAGTTACTAGTGCCCACTTTTTTATCGCACGATATTTATTTAGGTTTTGTTTATCTTTGTGTTTTACCAGCAACAGTGCAGTCTGCAATAGCATTTACTTCAATAGCTAAAGGTAATGTGGCAGCAGCTATTTGCAGTGCCTCAGCATCAACGTTATTGGGGGTGTTTATTACCCCGCTTTTAGTTGGATTGTTAATACATACTCAAACCTCGGCATCAATGAACATAATTGATGCCATTACCTCTATTATGCTGAAACTGATGTTGCCTTTTGTTGTCGGGCATTTATCTAGACGTTTTATTGGTCAATGGGTAGATAAGTATAAAAATATTATTTCTAAAACAGATCGTTTGTCGATTTTATTAGTGGTTTATGTCGCGTTTAGTGATGCAGTTGTTAATGGTATATGGTCGCAAGTCGGTTTTTTATCTTTGTTAAATATTATATTTTTCTCAATTATTTTGTTAGTTATAGTTTTATTTATTACCACTTATAGTGCAAGATTTTTTGGTTTTAGCAAACAAGATGAAATCACAATTGTATTTTGTGGTTCAAAAAAGAGCCTAGCAAGCGGTATTCCAATGGCAAGTGTTATCTTCCCCATGTCGATGATGGGTATTTTGATCCTACCTTTAATGATCTTTCATCAAATCCAATTAATGATTTGTGCTTTTTTAGCTGCTCGTTATGCTAAAAGAAAAATATAAAAATTGTTTTGCTCATTAGCTTATTCTCAAGGATAATAGTGGCGCTAATTAACAACAGAAAGATATATTATGTTTCATCTATTTGCTGATTTAGAATTTTCAACCATTATATTATTAGTCTTAGCTTTACTTTTTGTACTCTTTTATGAGGCTATTAATGGATTTCATGATACTGCTAATGCTGTTGCCACTGTTATTTATACAAGGGCATTGAAAGAACAGCTTGCCGTTTTTATGGCCGGAGTATTTAATTTCTTTGGCGTACTACTTGGTGGGCTTAGTGTGGCTTATGCCATTGTGCATTTGTTACCAACTGATTTATTACTTAATGTAAGCTCTACTCATGGGCTTGCTATGGTATTTTCTATTTTATTTGCAGCAATCATTTGGAATTTAGGTACTTGGTTTGTTGGTATTCCTGCATCAAGTTCACATACTTTAATTGGTTCTATTATTGGCGTAGCACTTGCAAATGCATTGGTTATGGATACATCAATTATTGATGCGCTTAATATTCCTAAGATGATTCAAATCTTTTTATCCTTGATTGTTTCACCAATAGTTGGTCTTGTTATTGCTGGATTAATGATTTTTTGTCTGCGTAAGTATTGGACACGTAAAGGGCAAAGTAAAAAGAGTAGTAAAAAAAGAGAACGCATCTTTATGACTCCAGAGCAGCGAGAAAAACTTTATGGTAAGAAAAAGCCACCTTTTTGGATCCGAATAATGCTTATTATTTCTGCTGCAGGTGTGAGTTTTTCTCATGGTGCTAATGATGGACAAAAAGGTATTGGTTTATTAATGTTAGTATTGATGGGTATCGCTCCTGCTGGCTTTATTGTTAATATGAATGCGTCCACCTATGATATTACTAACACTCGTAATGCTATTGATAATATTCGAGAGTACTTTGTTACTCACAATGATGATCTAACTACGATAATAGGTAAACAACCTGCATTAGATACAAGTATTCCAGAAGGCGATTTGAATAAGTATCATTGTGACTATTCACATTCATTTATCACACTGGGTATTGCTCATAATTTATTTAATAAAATCAATAATTATGAATCACTCACAGTTGAACAACGTTCACAAGCTAGACGCATATTATTATGTTTATCGGATACTGTTTCGCATGTTGCTAAACAAGCTAATGTAACAGCAGAGGAAAAACAATATCTGAAATCTTTGAATAACGATTTACTTAAAACTGTTGAATATGCGCCGATTTGGATCATTATTTCGGTAGCTTCAGCACTAGCAATTGGAACAATGATAGGATGGCGTCGTGTAGCTATTACTATTGGTGAAAAAATTGGTAAAAAAGGGATGACTTACGCACAGGGCGTGTCTGCACAAATCACTACGGCTTTATCAATTGGGATTGCAAGTTATACTGGTATGCCTGTTTCAACAACTCAAGTTCTTTCTTCATCTGTGGCAGGTACAATGATTGTTGATGGTGGTGGCGTTCAAAGTAAGACCATTAAAAATATTGCATTAACTTGGATTTTAACACTTCCAATTTCAATTTTGTTATCTGGGTCACTTTTTTGGCTTGCTCAAAAATTGATTTAGTAGTAAAAAGAGAGTATCAATTTTGTAGTTTTATCTGACCGTTAAATTGGAAGGAGTAATGTATCATGGCTTATAAACACATATTAGTTGCAGTAGATTTATCACCTGAAAGTGAAGTTCTTGTCGAAAAAGCAGTTTCTATGGCTAGGCCATATAATGCTCAAATATCTTTGATTCATGTTGGTATTAATTATTCTGATCTTTATACTGGTTTAGTTGATATTAATATGAATGATATGAAAGACCGAATTACTGAAGATGCGCATATTGCATTAAATAAACTAGCCAATGATGCGGGATATCCTATAGCCCATACTCTTTCTGGGAATGGTGAATTTGACCAAGTATTAATCGAAGCAATTCATGAATATGGCGCTGATCTTGTCGTGTGTGGTCA
Source organism: Gilliamella sp. Occ4-3 (assembly GCF_001690675.1). NCBI lineage: Bacteria > Pseudomonadati > Pseudomonadota > Gammaproteobacteria > Orbales > Orbaceae > Gilliamella > Gilliamella sp. Occ4-3. Next base: position 13,392 of record NZ_LZHR01000024.1, on the reverse strand, counting down.
TCATCAGGACTTTTGGAGTAAGTTAATGTCTTCTGCTCGTCAACTTATCAATAATACACATATTGATACATTAATTGTTCCGCTAAAAGATGAAGAACCAGCAGAAGAACCAGCTAAATGAAGTATTAAATATCAACCCGCTTAATTAGCGGGTTTTTTTATAGATATTAGATAGTTTTTTGTAAAAAACTTTCAGGTAACTATGTGTTTCAGTATATTTTTATTTACTACTTTTTGTTTGTGCATATAGTCGTTTATCGAAATATACTCCAATTTTAACTTAGTTTATAAGGGGATTTAATATGAATATAGCTTTGGTTACTGGTGCATCCTCTGGATTTGGGCAAGCTATCTGCCGTAAGCTTATAGCAGATGGTTATAAAGTTGTAGGCGTAGCTAGACGTGCAGATAAACTACAAAACCTTGCAGATGAATTAGGTGCTAATTTCTTTTCATTACCATTAGATATAACTAAAAAAGATGCAGTAAATACTATTTTATTGCAACTACCAAATGAATTTAAGCCCATAGATATTTTAATAAATAATGCAGGTCTAGCATTAGGTTTAGAACCTGCTTATGAAGCAGATTATAACGATTGGGAAACAATGATTGAAACTAACATTATTGGGCTAGTAAATCTAACTCGACAAATTTTACCAGAAATGGTTGAGCGCAATTTTGGTTATATTATTAATCTTGGATCTGTGGCTGGTACTTATGCTTATAAAGGCGGAAATGTTTATGGTGCATCTAAAGCTTTTGTTAAACAATTTAGTGCTAATTTGCGTACCGATTTATTAGGGAAAAAGGTTAGAGTTACTAATATCGAACCGGGATTAAGTGGTGGTACAGAGTTTTCAAATGTTCGCTTTCATGGCGATAACCAGAAGGCCGAACAGGTTTATCAAGGTGTTGAATTTATTACTCCCGAAGATATAGCTAATACTGTCTCTTGGTTAATTAATACACCAAATCATTTTAATGTCAACTCAATTGAAATAATGCCTGTTGCACAAGCATCGGCAGGATTGTCTGTTTGTAAAGAGGCCAAATAAGATAACTTTTTTATTAATTTTTTTCTGTTGATTTTTAGTAGAAATTAAAAAAATTTGTTTGGCAAACAAAATAGACTTGCACTTATGCTAATGGGTTGTTATTCTTTCTTCTTGTGATTTTGATTGAGGTTTATGGCAATGACATTTTCTGAAGTAACGAAAACATTTGCGACAAGTTTGCCTGGTACTGATAGTTATGTAAAGCTAAGAAAGGCAATGAGAGCACTAATTCAAGAAGATCCAAAAAATGCATCGGTTTATTTTCTGATTTTTGGATTTGCTCGTACATATGTTATGTTATATGAAGATCAAGAAGTATCGCCGCAATTTGCCGAAGATAATCAAAAGCTAATGTTATCGTATCTTAATATTTTAGATGAAGCATTAAAAAAACAAGATGAAAAGTGCATATATCAAGCATTGAATAAAGTTGTTAATGAATACGAAAATAGCAAAAAGGTTTTTTAAAATTACAGCCTGACATGAAAATGTTGGGCTGTTTTGTTTTTAGTTTAATTAAATATTTTTTAGGGAAAATCATGATAATTTTAGTTAGTATGACAGGAATTATTAGCACCTTAGGTACTATTATGCGATCTAGGGCGGGTTGATTTTTTCAATAAATATTAAAAAACCCGCCCCCTAAAGGCGGGTTTTTATTTTGCATGGAAATAAAGTAGTTAACCTGTGCAAAAAATTAAAAATAGAATTAGCATGATAAGACTACAAGATTTTTGATACCTATAAATAAGTTCTAAAAACTGTAATTATAGATAGTAATGGGCATAAACTAAGATAATAAGTAAGGTGTGATATGAAAGTTTTAAAATTTGGAGGAACATCTGTTGCTAACGCAGAACGCTTTTTGCGAGTTGCAGAAATTATTGAAAATAATGCTAAACAAGAGCAAACCGCTACAGTTTTATCGGCACCTGCTAAAATTACCAACCATTTAGTAGCCATGGTTGAAAAAACGGTTGCTGGGCAAGATATCAAAAGTAACATTTATGATGCTGAAAAGATATTTGCAGATCTATTAGCAGGTCTTGCAAAAGCTCAACCTAATTTTGCTTATGAAGAGATGAAGCATTTTGCTCTTAATGAATTAAATCATGTTAAGCAATTACTTGAGGGTATCCGTTTACTCGGTCAATGTCCTGATAGTATCAATGCATCAATTATTTGTCGTGGAGAAAAGCTATCAATTGCTATTATGCAAGAACTTCTCAAAGCAAGAGGCCATACGATCACGGTAATAGATCCTGTTGCTATGCTTATTGCAGAAGGTGATTATTTAGAATCGACTGTTGATATACCTGAATCAACTCATCGAATTGCTGAAATGCACATTCCACAAGACAATTTTATTCTAATGCCTGGTTTTACTGCCGGTAATGAAAAAGGTGAATTAGTTGTGCTTGGACGAAATGGTTCTGATTATTCTGCAGCCGTATTAGCAGCTTGTTTAAGAGCAAATAGCTGTGAAATATGGACCGATGTTGATGGAGTTTATACTTGTGATCCCCGTATTGTACCAGATGCCAAATTACTAAAAACAATGTCTTATCAAGAGGCGATGGAACTTTCATATTTTGGAGCAAAAGTGCTTCATCCAAGAACTATTTTACCTATTGCCCAATTTCAGATTCCTTGTTTAATCAAAAATACAAATAATCCTGATGCGCCAGGCACATTAATTGGTGCTAATATTGTTGACTCAACCACACCTGTGAAAGGTATTACCAATTTAAATAACATGGCAATGATTAATGTTTCAGGTCCTGGATTAAAAGGTATGGTTGGTATGTCGGCACGTGTTTTTTCTGCGATGTCTTATGCTGGCATTTCAGTTGTACTTATTACTCAATCATCATCTGAATACAGCATTAGTTTTTGTGTGCCACAAACAGAACTTTATCGTGCAGAAGAAGCTTTAAGTGATGAATTTTTCTTAGAATTAAAAGATGGATTACTTGAACCGATCGAGGTGATTGAAAGGCTTGCTATTATCTCTGTAGTAGGTGATGGCATGCGTACCTTACGTGGTTTATCAGCTAATTTCTTTACAGCATTAGCCAGAGCTAATATTAATATTGTTGCTATAGCACAAGGTTCATCTGAACGCTCAATTTCAGTTGTAGTTGATAATGATGTTGCTGTAATGGGCGTTCGTGTTGCGCATCAGATGTTATTTGGTACTGATAAAATGCTTGATGTCTTTGTTATTGGTGTTGGTGGGGTTGGTGGTGCGCTTGTCGACCAAATCGGACGTCAACAGAAATGGCTTAAAAACAAACAGATTGATTTGCGAGTATGTGGTTTGTTTAATTCTAAACACAGCATAACCAATAGAGACGGTATTAATCTTAGTAATTGGCGTGATCAAATCAAACAGAGTGATACTAAATATTCATTGGATAGTATTATTGAGTTTGCTGAGTCTAATCGACTACTTAATCCGATTCTCGTTGATTGTACTTCTAGTAGCGAAGTGTCTGACAAATACGCTGATTTTTTAGCTAATGGCTTTCATGTCGTTACACCAAATAAAAAAGCAAATACCAGCTCAATGGCCTACTATTTACGCTTACGCCAAGAAGCTGCAAAAAGTAAGCGTAAATTCCAATATGATACCAATGTAGGGGCAGGGTTACCGGTAATTGAAAATCTTCAAAATCTACTTAATGCAGGTGATGAGTTAATCAAGTTTTCGGGAATTCTATCTGGATCGCTTTCTTTTATATTTGGTAAACTTGATGAAGGCATGTCACTGTCTGAAGCAACTAAATTGGCTAAAGAGAAAGGTTTTACTGAACCTGATCCTCGAGACGATCTATCTGGAACCGATGTAGCTAGAAAGTTACTTATTTTAGCTAGAGAATCAGGTTTACAATTAGAATTGGATCAAATCAATGTCGAGTCCGTATTACCTCTTGAATATGCACAAGGTAGCATTGATGATTTCATGGCTAAATTACCGCAGTTAGATGCACAGTTTAAAGCAAAATCTGAACAAGCAGCAAAAGAAGGTAAAGTTCTACGTTATGTGGGTAGCATAGAAAACCATCAATGCAGTGTTAGAATTGAAGCTGTCGATAGCGAAGATCCTCTTTATAAAGTCAAAAATGGCGAAAATGCCTTAGCTTTTTATACTCGTTATTATCAACCTATTCCTCTTGTATTACGTGGTTATGGTGCTGGTAATGATGTTACTGCAGCAGGTGTTTTTGCTGATATTTTACGTACAACATCAGGTAAAATTGGAGGTTAAATGAGTCATAAATCTTTAACTGTTTATGCGCCTGCATCAATGGCTAATATTAGTGTTGGTTTTGATATATTGGGCGCAGCAATTAGCCCGATTAGTGGTGCTATGCTTGGCGACTGTATTACAGTTAAATCTGCTAACGAATTTTCCCTTACTAGCAAAGGTCAATTTGTCAAAAAGCTACCACGTGATCCAAAATGTAATATTGTATTTCAATGTTGGCAGCGATTTTGTCAAGCAATGGGTAAAACTTTACCTGTTAGTATGACTCTTGAAAAAAATATGCCAATTGGCTCTGGTTTAGGTTCAAGTGCGTGCTCAGTAGTTGGTGCATTGGTTGCATTAAATGAGTTTTTTGATAAACCTTTTAATGAATTTGAAATGTTATCCATGATGGGAGAACTTGAAGGTCGTATTTCGGGCAGTGTGCATTATGATAATGTTGCGCCATGCTATTTAGGTGGGATGCAACTTATTCTTAATGAGATGGGTATTATTAGTGAGTCGATTCCGCATTTTGATGATTGGTATTGGGTGATGGCTTATCCAGGTATAAAGGTATCAACGGCTGAAGCACGTGCAATTTTACCTGCTCAATATCAAAGGTCTGATTGTGTAGCACATGGTCGCTATGTGGGGGGATTTTTGCATGCTTGTTATACCAAACAACCTAAGCTAGCTGCCACAATGCTTTTTGATAATATTGCTGAGCCTTATCGTAAACAATTATTACCTAATTTTGATGAAACTCAAAAACGGGTTAAGCAACTTGGTGCTTTGTCATCGGGTATTTCAGGTTCAGGGCCAACAATGTTTGTGATTGCAGATAAACTTGAAACAGCTCAGCAAATTGAATTATTACTTAAAAAATATTATTTGCAAAATGATGAAGGTTTTACTCATATTTGTAAAATTGATACTCAAGGAACAAGAGTTATTTAATGTTTACTATAAAAAGTAGAGTTAAATATAACAAAGATGCCAATTATTATTGAACAAGTTGATATTACGAAGAGTGAAATATTACAGCATAAAGATAACCGGAAAATATTATGAAATTATATAACTTAAAAGATCATTCCCAGCAAGTTAGCTTTGCACAAGCAGTTCAACAAGGATTAGGAAGAGGACAAGGTTTATTCTTTCCTCAACAATTACCTAAATTTTCATCATCCGAAATTGAGTCGTTATTAAAACTTGATTTCATTACACGAAGTGCCAAGATCTTATCTGCTTTTATTGGTGATGAGATTAGCAGTGATGATATGCATAGACTTGTTAAAAATGCATTTCAATTCCCTGCTCCAGTAACTTCTGTGGAAGCAGATATTGGTTCATTAGAACTATATCATGGACCAACATTAGCATTTAAAGATTTTGGTGGACGCTTTATGGCGCAAGCTTTAGTGCAAGTTGCTGCTGACAAAAAAATTACTATTTTGACTGCTACTTCTGGCGATACTGGTGCAGCTGTTGCTCATGCGTTTTATCATTTACCAAATATTCGCGTCGTGATTTTATACCCAGAAGGTAAAATTAGTCCATTACAAGAAAAGTTATTTTGTACTTTAGGTGATAATATACATACAATTGCTATTCAAAGTGACTTTGATGCGTGTCAAGCCTTAGTAAAAAAAGCATTTGATGATGAAGATTTGAAAAAAACAATAGGTTTAAACTCCGCTAACTCAATTAATATTAGCCGATTATTAGCACAAATCTGTTACTATTTTGAAGCTTTTGCACAACTCACATCAACCCAACGTGAACAGCTGGTTATTTCTGTGCCGAGTGGCAATTTTGGTGACTTAACAGCAGGTCTACTTGCGAAAACAATGGGATTACCTATTAAACGCTTTATTGCCGCAACGAATGCCAATGATACAGTACCTCGTTATTTAGAAACCGGTAAATGGGAACCTCACACAACCATTGCAACATTATCGAATGCAATGGATGTAAGCCAACCAAATAACTGGCCACGTATCGAAGAGATTTATAAGCGTGAGGGATGGGCTCTTAAATCACTCGGTCATGCTACTGTTTCGGATGAAGTTGCTAAGCAAACTGTTTGTGAACTTGATCAAAAAGGTTACTTATCTGAACCTCATGGTGCAATTGCTTATCGAGCACTGCGTGATCAGTTACAAGAGGGTGAATATGGACTATTTTTAGGTACGGCACATCCTGCTAAATTTAAAGAAGTGGTTGAAGATATTTTAGGTAAATCAGTTCCATTGCCTAAAGAGTTAGCAGAGCGAGCTGATATGACATTGCTTTCTCATTGTATGCCTGATGATTTTGCTAAATTAAGAGATTTTCTCATTAAATTAAATTGGTAAGTTTTTTATGCCACCAAATAGGTGGCTAATTTTTGAATGTTTGGTGAATCTTCATCATCATATATTTTAATACTATCAATGATAAAACTAACATTTAAGGTGAATAAACCATACCTATTTTTCTAGTATAATGATTAACGTCATAACAATTAGACCCTTGTTTAAATCAAAATTTTCAGATATTGTAATGATTATTTTGTTGCCATAAGGATACATTTATGCACTGTCCTTTTTGTAATGCAGATGATACAAAGGTGATTGATTCACGTCTTATTGGTGAAGGATTTCAAGTCCGTCGTAGACGGCAATGTGTTGAATGTAATGAAAGATTTACTACATTTGAAGTTGCTGAATTAATTATGCCTAATGTCATTAAAAGCAATAAAGTTCGCGAACCATTCAATGAAGATAAATTACGCAATGGTATGAAAAGGGCTCTTGAAAAACGTCCAGTGAGTTTTGATGCCATTGAAGATGCGATTACACGTATAAAATCCAAACTAAGAGCAACAGGTGAACGTGAAGTCCCAGCAAAATTAATTGGTGACTATGTGATTGAAGAACTTAAAAATCTAGATAAAATTGCTTATATTCGTTTTGCTTCGGTTTATTTTAGTTTTGATGATATCGAACAATTTAGTAATGAAATTGCTAAGTTACAACAAAAATAATCAACAATATGACTACAATTTGCAACAAAGATCACTTCTATATGCAACAAGCCATTGATTTGGCTAAGCTTGGTCGTTTTACAACAACACCAAATCCTAATGTTGGCTGTGTCATTGTTAAAGATGATCAAATAATTGGCAAAGGTTATCACCAAAAAGCTGGTGAGGCTCATGCCGAAGTTCATGCACTAAAAATGGCTGGTGCTGGTGCAATCGGCGCAACTGCTTATGTGACATTAGAGCCTTGTAGTCATTTTGGTCGAACACCTCCTTGTGCTGATGCGCTTATTAAAGCTGGTATCATTCGTGTAGTAATTGCGATGCAAGATCCTAACCCTAATGTTGCAGGTAATGGTATTAAACGCTTAAAAGAAGCAGGAATAGATGTCACCATTGGCGTTTTAACTGAGCAAGCAGAAGCTATTAATAAAAGCTTTTTAAAACTCATGCGAACAGGTTTGCCTTATGTTCAACTTAAACTAGCCGCCTCATTAGATGGTAAAATAGCCATGGCATCTGGTGAAAGCAAATGGATAACATCAAATAAGGCAAGAGAAGATGTGCAACAGTTCCGAGCTCAAGCAAGCTGTATTTTAAGTACTCGTGCGACTGTGCAAGCTGATAATGCAAGTTTAACAGTTAGATATAACGAATTACCTGATGAAATAAAAAAAATCTACCTACCAGAAAAAATCCGGCAACCTATTCGTGTAATTATTGACAGTCAAGATCAGCTAATAGGAACTGAAAATATTTTCAATCAGCCAGGTGAAACATGGGTAGTACGAAAAAAAGATAACCTTATTGCAAAACAAAATACCAAATTAATTATAGAATCATCTAGTTGTAAACAAATAGATTTATCTAAATTGTTTGCATTATTAGCCGAAAAACAAATAAATTCGGTTTGGGTTGAAGCTGGTGCTCATCTGGCTGGAGCTCTAATAGAACAAGATTTAGTGGATGAATTAATTATTTATTATGCACCAAAATTACTTGGTCATAATGCGTTAGATATGTGTATATTGCCAAATCTGCAAAAGCTTTCATTAGCACCACAATTTCAATTTGAATCGATTGCTATGGTGGGCGATGATCTTCGAATTATTTTAAAAAGAAAATTACTTGCAACTTTGTAAAGGGTTAATAACTTTTTTCAGTAACATTCAAAACTAAAAATTTAATAGTAAGTTAGCCAGTATGTATCAAATAACAAGATTCGCCACACTTGATATCGATCTTTTTTTTAATTTAGATGAGTATCGTATTATCGAAGACTTCGGTTATGCTGATATTTCAGGAATAGGAAAAGTCTGTGGTTATCAAATTCTCTTTTTTTATATTTCGGATAATGTTGAGGCATTATCAATTGATGAAGTTATAGACAACACTTTCTTATGTGATAAAGCAAATCAAATTTTAGATTTTCTTGGTTTTGACTTTAAAATTGGTCAACCGTTTGAGTTAACCAATCAGTTTAATCATAATTATAGATTTAAAGATTATATATATGAAGATCACATGCGTTATTATTATGTTTTTGATAACATTTTGATTACTCTAGGTATTAATTTGGAAGGAATTTTGGTTTCATTTGAAATGGTTAACAATCAATGTATTATCAATAATCTCCTTGAAACTTTTAAATCTTAGCTTCGTCTTCAAATTTTATTTAAAACATTACTACCATTTAACTATTTAAGGGATGGTTACACTTAACTTATCTAATTTTATTTTATTGGTAACAAATAAAAAAAGCGCCATTAATAGCGCTTTTGATTAAAAATTACTGTGCTTATTTTTTAAGTTCAGCGATTTTTTTACGAATATTGTTAGCACGATCTGTTGAAGATGGATGGCTACTTAAGATTGAAGCGTCACCGCCACCTAATTTATCAAATGCAGTTGCAAGACCTACTGGATTAATTTTTTTCTTAACTAAGAAATCGAAAGAATAGTTATCCGCATCTTGTTCTTGTTTTTGTGAAAATTGAGAATTAATCACTGCTGATGCTAACGCACCTAAGCTAGATTTTGATAAAGAAGCAATTTTTGCATTACCAGAAGCAGCTGCTGCATCACGTGCTATTTCAGTTGCATAAGCAACTTGTATTGCTTTTTTACTATGACCTAAAGCTACGTGACCTAATTCGTGACCTAAAACACCTTGAATTTCGTTATCAGTCATCATATCCATTAAACCACTATATACACGAACACAACCATTAGCCATTGCCCATGCGTTGACATCTTTTGTAATGTATACTTTATAGTTAATTGGTGTTCCGTTTAGATTATTACCAAGTGTTTTAGCGATTTTATTTAATCGTTTAGTATAAGCGCTTTTTGCTGGAGCAATTTTTGATTGAGCATCCATTTCAGCGCATGATTGTTGACTTAATGCTTTAACATCATTATCACTTAGAGTAGCAGCTTGCAAACTTTTCATGCCAAGACTAGTTAAGTCATCTGCGCTCATATTTTTACAACCAGCGAGTGACATTGCAGCAACTAAAGGTAGTGCAACTAACAATGTTTTTTGATGTTTATTCATACTCTTTTCCTTATATTAATATAAATGTCAAATGCCTAATTTCTTTAGACAATTGAAATTTTAACGTAACTTTTATAATAATCAACAAATAATTGCTTGATTAGACAATATCAGGGCTTTAGACTAATGCCTCATTTTTGAGGAACACGATTATGCAACTATCCGATTTTGATTTTTATCTTCCTAAAGAGCTAATTGCCAAACATCCTTCAAAAAACAGAAGTGCATGCCGACTTTTATCTCTTGATAGCCATACAGGTAAAGTTGAAGATAATGTATTTACTGATATTATCGATAAAATCAATCCGGGTGATTTACTTATTTTCAACAATACTAAAGTTATTCCTGCTCGCTTATATGGAAAAAAAGCTTCAGGTGGAAAAATTGAAATATTAATTGAAAGAATATTAGATAATAACCGAGCCCTAGCGCATATTAGAGCTTCAAAATCACCCAAAGCAGGTGCTGAACTAATATTAGGTGAAAATGACCCTATTAAGGTTACCATGCTAACACGCCACGATGCTTTATTTGAATTGCAATTTCCTGACGATGTGCTTAGTGTTTTAAATAAGATAGGTCATATTCCATTACCGCCATATATTGATCGCCCAGATAATGAACAAGATCGTGAAGTTTATCAAACAGTGTATAGTAAAGTACCAGGAGCTGTTGCTGCGCCCACGGCGGGTCTTCATTTCGATAAACCTTTATTAGAAAAACTAAAACAGAAAGGCGTTGAAATGGCATTTGTCACTCTACATGTTGGAGCAGGAACATTCCAACCAGTTAGGGTTGAAAACATTGAAACCCATATTATGCACTCTGAATATGCTGAAGTGCCAGAAACTGTTGTGGAAGCGGTGTTAGCATGTAAAGCACGAAACAAAAAAGTTATCGCTGTGGGAACAACTTCTGTTCGAGCTTTAGAAAGTGCAGCACAAAAAACAGGAAAAATAGCCCCTTTTTTTGCCGATACCCAAATTTTTATTTATCCGGGGTATCAATTTAAGGTCATTGATTCACTCATAACTAATTTTCATTTACCTGAATCAACTTTGATTATGCTTGTTTCTGCCTTTGCTGGTTACGAAAACACCATGAAAGCTTACCAACATGCTGTTAAAGAAAACTATCGATTTTTTAGTTATGGTGATGCTATGTTTATTACAGCGAAAAGTAATAAATATTAAAAAAATATCAAATAAATAGCCAATGTAATTTAGCTAGGTTCAAACTTTATTGGCAATATTAAGCTTATCTATATAAATACTTATTTATTGCCTAATTTATCTAAAATACGATCAATACGTTTTGTATTTGATGGATGCGATGTTTTTGTTTCTGAATGAATCGGCATTTTTTTTAACATAGTTACAAGCCCGATAGGGTTAATATTACTGCTCATTAATAATTCTAAGGCATAATGATCGGCTTCAAACTCATATTGTTGAGCAATCTCTTCTTTAATAAGAACTACTACCTCTTTATTAGTTATCCCAACATAAGGGGCTAGTTTAAATGATTTTATAGCATGCTTAAGCGCAATATGAGCTTGTTCATGAGCTAAAACTGCCTGTAATTCATTATCGTTTAATAATTTTATTAACCCACTGTTTATGCGAATACAACCATTAGCTGTTGCCCATGCATTAGGATCAGTATTTAAATAAACTTTGTAATTTACTTCAATATCATTAATCTTTTTAGGCAACGTTTGAGTTAGTTTTTCAAGTTTTTGGGTAAGCCAACTACTTTCATTAGCAATAACAGATCGCTTATCTGAGTCAGCACACGCTTGTGCTCCAATAGCCTCGATGTCTTGTTCAGATAAATGTTTAATTTTGTCTGATGTAATAATTAGCGCAACTTCATTATTGAAGTTTTGACAACCAACTAATAAACTAATTGAAAAACATAATATTAAAAATAAATTAATATGCTTCAAATGTCTTAAATCCTTTCAAATATTGTTTATTGATGCCTAGCACGATAAACTAACACCGAAAATTAATGATACGGTGACGTATTATAACAATAATTCGCGCCAAACTGTTTATTTGGTCGCAAGAGGTTAACAAAAAAATGAAATTTGAACTAGACAATACCGATGGGCTTGCTCGTCGAGGACGTATGAAATTCGATCGTCGTGGAGTTGAATATACCGTTGAAACACCAGCATTTATGCCTGTTGGTACTTATGGCACGGTAAAAGGTATGACCCCTGAAGAGGTTACTGCAACTGGAGCTCAAATATTACTAGGCAACACATTCCATTTATGGTTAAGGCCTGGACAAGAAATCATGCGAAAACATGGTGATTTACATGATTTTATGCAGTGGCATGGTCCAATTTTGACCGATTCGGGAGGGTTTCAAGTCTTTAGTTTAGGTGATATCCGCAAAATCAAAGAGGAAGGTGTCTATTTCCGTAATCCGATTAATGGTGATTCGATTTTCTTATCACCTGAGGTTTCAATGGAAATTCAATATGATCTTGGTTCTGATATTGTGATGATTTTTGATGAATGCGCCCCGTTTCCTGCTGATTGGGATTATGTCAAAAAATCAATGGAAATGTCTTTACGTTGGGCTAAACGTAGCCGAAAGCGTTTTGATGAATTAGGCAACAAAAATGCACTCTTTGGTATTGTGCAAGGCGGAATACATCAAGAATTACGTGATATCTCAATTAAAGGATTGACCGAAATAGGCTTTGATGGCTATGCTGTTGGTGGATTAGCTGTTGGAGAGCCTAAAGCTGATATGCATCGCATTTTGGAGGGTACTTGCCCACAATTACCAGCCGATAAACCTCGTTACCTAATGGGCGTGGGTAAACCTGAAGATTTAGTTGAAGGTGTACGTCGAGGTATTGATATGTTTGACTGTGTTATGCCAACCCGTAATGCACGTAATGGTCACTTATTTGTCACAAATGGTGTGATTAAAATTCGTAATGCAAAATATAAAGACGACACTACTCCGCTTGATCCTCATTGTGATTGTTATACTTGCAAAAATTATACTAAATCATATCTTCATCATTTAGATAAGTGTGGTGAGATTTTAGGTGCACGACTAAATACCATCCACAATTTACGTTATTATCAACGTTTAATGGCTGAAATTCGTGAAGCTGTTGCGAATAAACGTTACGAAAATTTTGTCATTGAATTTTATCAACGAATTGGTAAAACACCAGCACCTTTATCGAAATAAGGACATAGCAGATATAAATTTTTATCGTAGGTATTGACACTTTTTAGGAAGCGCAGTATTATGCGCTTCCAACGGCGAGTAGCGCAGCTTGGTAGCGCAACTGGTTTGGGACCAGTGGGTCGGAGGTTCGAATCCTCTCTCGCCGACCATTTTTCCTTTCAAAACCCTTTTTTAACATCATTAATACCTTAAAAAATAACATAATTACATTATTTAATAAAAATAAAAAATTAAAGCTAACTTATTATAAAATAAGTTATTTTTTATATTTTAGCAG
>NZ_LZHR01000023.1:0-4105 GCF_001690675.1 Gilliamella sp. Occ4-3 | reverse complement strand
TAAGGTTAAGACTCTCGGTTCATTAGTATCAGTTAGCTCAATGTATCACTACACTTACACACCTGACCTATCTACGTCTTAGTCTCAAACGGACCTTACTGAATCTCTTCAGGGAAAACTCATCTCGAGGCTAGTTTCGTGCTTAGATGCTTTCAGCACTTATCTATTCCGCACGTAGCTACCGGGCAATGCAATTGGCATCACAACCCGAACACCAGCGGTGCGTTCACTTCGGTCCTCTCGTACTAGAAGCAAACCCTCTCAATTTTCCTACGCCCATGGCAGATAGGGACCGAACTGTCTCACGACGTTCTAAACCCAGCTCGCGTACCACTTTAAACGGCGAACAGCCGTACCCTTGGGACCTACTTCAGCCCCAGGATGTGATGAGCCGACATCGAGGTGCCAAACACCGCCGTCGATATGAACTCTTGGGCGGTATCAGCCTGTTATCCCCGGAGTACCTTTTATCCGTTGAGCGATGGCCCTTCCATTCAGAACCACCGGATCACTATGACCTACTTTCGTACCTGCTCGAGCCGTCACTCTCGCAGTCAAGCTAGCTTTTGCCATTGCACTAACCTCCTGATGTCCGACCAGGATTAGCTAACCTTCGTGCTCCTCCGTTACTCTTTGGGAGGAGACCGCCCCAGTCAAACTACCCACCAGACAGTGTCCCTTACCTCGATTCAGAAGTATAGGTTAGAACATCAAACATTAAAGGGTGGTATTTCAAGGTCGACTCCACACACACTGGCGTGCATGCTTCTTTGCCTCCCACCTATCCTACACATTAAGGCTCAATGTTCACTGTCAAGCTATAGTAAAGGTTCACGGGGTCTTTCCGTCTTGCCACGGGTACACCGCATCTTCACGGCAATTTCAATTTCACTGAGTCTCGGGTGGAGACAGCCTGGCCATCATTACGCCATTCGTGCAGGTCGGAACTTACCCGACAAGGAATTTCGCTACCTTAGGACCGTTATAGTTACGGCCGCCGTTTACTGGGGCTTCGATCAGGAGCTTCTGCATAAGCATAACCCCATCAATTAACCTTCCAGCACCGGGCAGGCGTCACACCGTATACGTCCACTTTCGTGTTTGCACAGTGCTGTGTTTTTATTAAACAGTTGCAGCCAGCTGGTATCTTCGACTGATTTCACCTACGTCCGCATGGGATTTCAATTACACATCAGCGTGCCTTCTCCCGAAGTTACGGCACCATTTTGCCTAGTTCCTTCACCCGAGTTCTCTCAAGCGCCTTAGTATTCTCTACCTGACCACCTGTGTCGGTTTCGGGTACGATTAACTATAACCTGAAGCTTAGAGGATTTTCCTGGAAGCAGGGCATCAATTACTTCACTGCCTTAGCAGCTCGTCATCACGCCTCAGAGTCTTAGTGACCGGATTTGCCTAATCACACCCCTACACGCTTAACCCACCATCCAATAGGTGGTAAACCTAGCCTTCTTCGTCACCCCATCGCAGTTATAGCCAGTACGGGAATATTAACCCGTTTCCCATCAGATACGCCCTTCGGCCTCTCCTTAGGGGTCGACTCACCCTGCCCCGATTAACGTTGGACAGGAACCCTTGGTCTTCCGGCGAGCGGGCTTTTCACCCGCTTTATCGTTACTTATGTCAGCATTCGCACTTCTGATACCTCCAGCATGCCTCACAACACACCTTCTACGGCTTACAGAACGCTCCCCTACCCAATACACTTGCGTGCACTGCCGCAGCTTCGGTGCATAGTTTTAGCCCCGTTACATCTTCCGCGCAGGCCGACTCGACTAGTGAGCTATTACGCTTTCTTTAAATGATGGCTGCTTCTAAGCCAACATCCTAGCTGTCTAAGCCTTCCCACTTCGTTTCCCACTTAACTATGACTTTGGGACCTTAGCTGGCGGTCTGGGTTGTTTCCCTCTTCACGACGAACGTTAGCACCCGCCGTGTGTCTCCCATGATTCAACTTGTCAGTATTCGGAGTTTGCATCGGGTTGGTAAGCCGGGATGGCCCCCTAGCCGAAACAGTGCTCTACCCCCAACAGTCATTCATGAGGCGCTACCTAAATAGCTTTCGGGGAGAACCAGCTATCTCCCGGTTTGATTGGCCTTTCACCCCCAGCCACAGGTCATCCGCTAATTTTTCAACATTAGTCGGTTCGGTCCTCCAGTTAGTGTTAACCAACCTTCAACCTGCCCATGGCTAGATCACCGGGTTTCGGGTCTATACCCTGCAACTTAACGCACAGTTAATACTCGGTTTCCCTTCGGCTCCCCTATTCGGTTAACCTCGCTACAGAATATAAGTCGCTGACCCATTATACAAAAGGTACGCAGTCACTATTACCTAACGGTAACAGCTCCCACTGATTGTACGTACACGGTTTCAGGGTCTATTTCACTCCCCTCCCGGGGTTCTTTTCGCCTTTCCCTCACGGTACTGGTTCACTATCGGTCAATCAGGAGTATTTAGCCTTGGAGGATGGTCCCCCCTTCTTCAGACAGGATATCACGTGTCCCGCCCTACTCTATAAGCTTCCACATAACGCACCTTCGTGTACGGGACTTTCACCCTCTATCGTGCGACTTTCCAGACGCTTCCACTAATACTTTATGCTACCCGCTTGGGCTACTCCCCTTTCGCTCGCCGCTACTTAGGGAATCTCGGTTGATTTCTTTTCCTCGGGGTACTTAGATGTTTCAGTTCTCCCGGTTCGCCTCATCTAACTATGGATTCATTAGATGATAGTGTAGTTTCCTACACTGGGTTTCCCCATTCGGACATCGACGGCTATTACGCTTTTTATCAGCTTACCGTCGCTTTTCGCAGATTAACACGTCCTTCTTCGCCTCTGATTGCCTAGGCATCCACCGTGTACGCTTAATTTCTTAACCTTACAACTCACAGTTGTCTTGGTTTAAATTACGCTTTCTTCTCTTTCTTACTTATTCTCTTTTCATTTATAGATTGTTCAATCAAAGTTCAATAAACTTTAACTCAACCTATAATTAAAAGTCTTTCGTAAAAACGAGAACTCGTTTCTTTCAGCTTGTTCCTAATTGTTAAAGAGCTTTATCTTTCTATTTACTTAACTACTAAATCAAGCAAATACAAACATAATTTTTTTAAAAGAGACTTCTTTAATGGTGGAGCTAAGCGGGATCGAACCGCTGGCCTCCTGCGTGCAAGGCAGGCGCTCTCCCAGCTGAGCTATAGCCCCATTGTTTTCACTTCTTCAACCCGTTAAAGCCAAAACCAGCAAAACCAAGATTGAATTGGTGGGTCTGAGTGGACTTGAACCACCGACCTCACCCTTATCAGGGGTGCGCTCTAACCACCTGAGCTACAGACCCAATAAAGTGACTCTTTCTTCTAAACAAACAATCTGTGTGAACACTTACGAGCACTTCGTAAGGAGGTGATCCAACCGCAGGTTCCCCTACGGTTACCTTGTTACGACTTCACCCCAGTCATGAACCACACCGTGGTAAACGCCCTCCCGAAGGTTAAGCTATCTACTTCTGGTGCAACCCACTCCCATGGTGTGACGGGCGGTGTGTACAAGGCCCGGGAACGTATTCACCGTGACATTCTGATTCACGATTACTAGCGATTCCGACTTCATGGAGTCGAGTTGCAGACTCCAATCCGGACTTAGACGTACTTTGTGAGGTCCGCTTACTCTCGCGAGGTCGCCTCCCTTTGTATACGCCATTGTAGCACGTGTGTAGCCCTGGTCGTAAGGGCCATGATGACTTGACGTCGTCCCCACCTTCCTCCGCTTTATCAACGGCAGTCTCCTTTGAGTTCCCGACCTAATCGATGGCAACAAAGGATAAGGGTTGCGCTCGTTGCGGGACTTAACCCAACATTTCACAACACGAGCTGACGACAGCCATGCAGCACCTGTCTCACAGTTCCCGAAGGCACTCTCGTATCTCTACAAGATTCTGTGGATGTCAAGACCAGGTAAGGTTCTTCGCGTTGCATCGAATTAAACCACATGCTCCACCGCTTGTGCGGGCCCCCGTCAATTCATTTGAGTTTTAACCTTGCGGCCGTACTCCCCAGGCGGTCGATTTATCGCGTTAGCTTCGG